>CAZIWG010000009.1:0-25424 GCA_964542925.1 uncultured Granulosicoccaceae bacterium
CGAACGAATTAAGCGCATTGTTATGCGGCGTTTATATTAACTTTATGAACACGTCCAAGTTTAACGCGTTTCTTTGCTTGCCAAAGATCGTATGCATCTTGCATAGAGAGCCAACTCTCAGGGCTACGACCTAACGCCTTAGAGAGACGCAGCGCCATTTCAGGACTAATGCCGCTCTGTGTTTTTAATACTCTGTTCAGGGTGGAGGCAGCCACATTAAGTTGTGTCGCTAAAAAACGGCAACTTAAATCAAAAGGCTCCATATAAGTAGCCGTAATAAACTCACCAGGATGTGGGGGGTTATGCATAGCCATTAGTGATAATCCTCGTAGTTGACGATATAAACATTGCCATCAGTAAACTCAAAGGTAACTCGCCAGTTACCATTTACAGTAATTGACCACAATCCTTTGAGTCTCCCTTTAAGGTGATGCAACCGATAGCCAGGGATATCAAGGTCTTCAACGTTATGTGCCGTATCAAGAGCGGCAAGCTGCATACGTAGTTTTCTACTGTGCTTGGCTTGAATTCCTTTTGTACTGCCAGAGGCATAGAATTTTTCTAGGCCTTTATGCTTAAAAGACTTGATCATTATCCGATTGTAGCATGTTGCGCAACGGCGTCAAGCGACATAACAATATATAGGGGGCATAAACGCCATGTAACACGCCCTGATCTAGTGGTTTATAGTGTTTGAGAAAATACAATTCCATTGTTTTCATTCGTTTATCCTTGAACCTTCAATAATAAATAAGGTGTGATACTAGGCGTTTCTGCCTTAAATGAGATATTGTTATATTTTTCAGTGCCTTAGGTCTATGACCATACTTTGCAAGGCGGTATTACGTCAATATTTAGAGAGGTAGTCTTCCCGAGACCATTGCCATTAAGCCAATAAAAATAGGTTGATGCAAAATATAAATATGTAAGCTGTAACGCCCACCGATGGCGAGTGTTTTGGTGAGTGGATTGCTGGCTTGCCAGCATAACCATGGGGGTGTGTTTCCGTTGAAGAAGGCACGACCGATGAACATACCGATGAGCACAACACCAAACCATGGAACCAGCGGTACGTAGTCTTCGGTATAGGGCAACTGAGTAGTGAAGCCTATCCAGTTTACTAAAGGATTGTCGAAGAAAGGATGGCTCACAAGCGTATCGAGGATGAGTAATCCAACGCCTAATATAAGATTAAACCAATAGAATTTTCGGAAGAGTAACCCTAGAATACTGGCAACTAAGATAAAATGTAAAATACCGAAGTAGATAAAACTTTCTGGAAACATCATGTAACTACCGAGTGTGACGACTAAAGCGTAAGTCAGTATTTTCGCCATGCGATAGATGAAACGTTGTGTGTTTATTTTTTTTCGGTCGGCTAAAATAATACTGATGCCAACGATGAGTAAAAATGAGCTGACAATAAAACGCCGAAAATTAGCCCAGAAAGGTTCTTCGAGAAAATTAATCTCAACATAGCCAAAAAGATTGAGGTCATAACTGAAGTGAAACACAAACATCATTAAAATAGCGACACCACGTAAAATATCGATGGTCTCAATACGCGGTGATAATGGTGTTAGCTTTTTAGCTTTAATAGTAATGCCTCTATTTTATTGCGACGTAGGCGTGAACGGATTTTGTTCATTTCACCAAAACTGTCATAGGGTCCGAGGCGAACGCGATGCCAAGTGGTGGCTTTATTGTTGGTGTTAATGGTGACTGTTTGAATTTTTGCTTGTACACCCAATAGCGCAAGGCTGGCTTTCATTTCATCGGCTTGAGAAAGCTTTTTAAATGAACCTGCTTGTAAAATAAATTTGCTGTCATGTTTGAACGCAGTGTTTTTTCCAGAATTACTGTTAATTTCCGTATCTGGGATAGCGATTTCCATTTCCGGAAGAATGGTGTAGAAATCAAACTGGGTTTTTGGTGCGGCAGGAATGTTGTCGCGCTGAGTTTTACGTGCATCAGGCGCGTGCCGCGTTGATTGTTTTTGTGTGTTGCTTGATGGTGGTAAAGATAAGCCAGGGTAGTTATCTTTTAGATGAATTAAAAAAGCCACAAACAGGCCAATAAATAAACCGGTGATCATCCATACCCAACCGGGTAAGGGTGTAGAGGATAATTTGTTTTTCTTCGCCATTTTTCTTGCCATGCTTACATGGTATCCGGTGCGCTAACGCCAAGCAATGATAAACCATTCTTAATGATTTGCTGCACGGCGGTAATCAGCGCAAAACGTGCATCACGGGTAGCTGATTCATCAACAATAAATTGATGTGCGTTATAATAGGTATGGAAGGCCGTTGCTAACTCACGCAAGTAATAGGCGATTTGGTGTGGTTCATAGTTACGCGCAGCGGTTTCAACCAGTTCTGGATATTTGGCAAGCAAGGTCATCAGATCACTTTCATGCGATTCGGTTAAAACGGCTAACTGTGCCAGCCCATTTTCTTTGTTCCATGTCAGTTCTTTTTCTGCGAGTTGACGTAACACGCTGCTAATTCGTGCATGTGCGTATTGAATGTAATACACAGGATTATCATTGCTTTGTGATTTTGCGAGATCTAAATCAAAGTCCATGTGCTGTTCACACTTGCGCATGACGTAAAAGAAACGCGCCGCATCGTTGCCAACTTCATTGCGTAGTTCGCGCAATGTTACGAACTGTCCACTGCGTGTGGACATTTGCATTTTTTTACCGCCACGATAAAGCACCGCAAATTGCACTAACAACACATCGAGTTTAGATGGGTCACTACCAATCGCGGCTAGTGCGGCTTTAACACGAGGCACATAACCGTGATGGTCAGCACCCCATACATCAATCACGCGATCAAAACCGCGTTCGAGTTTTTCCATGTGGTAGGCAATGTCGGCGGCGAAATAAGTTTTAATGCCATTGTCACGTACGACGACGCGATCTTTTTCATCACCGTAATCGGTAGAGCGGAACCATAACGCGCCTTTGTCTTCATAAACATGCCCAGACTCTTTTAGGCGTGCGATACATTCATCAATTTTACCGCTGTCGTGCAGTTGGCGTTCGGAATACCAGTTGTCGTAATGGACACCAAATTGCCCAAGTTCTTGGCGAATACCATCGGTGATATCATGCAAACCCATATCGAAAACGATTTGATAGTCATCGTTGCCGAGTAATTTGCGTGCGCGTTCAATAATGCCGTCAATGTGTAATTCTTTGTCACCACCTTCGATGCCTTCATCAGCAGGTAGATCGGAAAACACGCTATTTATATTATGATCGAAACGTGTTCCATGGGCGTTACGCAGTGCTGCAGCAATACATTGCACATAGTCACCTTGATATCCATTAGAAGGGAAATGATCACGAAACGCCGGTTCACCCAGCTCAAGGTAACGTAACCAAACACTAGCCGCGAGAATGTTCATTTGCCGACCCGCATCGTTCACATAGTATTCGCTGTGCACATCATAGCCGGCTGCTTTTAACAAGTTACCGAGTGATGCACCGTATGCTGCGCCACGACCATGACCCACGTGCAAAGGACCGGTTGGATTTGCCGAAACAAATTCAATTTGAATTTTTTGACCTTCGCCCAAATTACCACAGCCATAACGTTCGGCTTGTTCGTGCACTTTGGCAACCACCGAGGCTTGTGCATCATCAGCGAGGGTGAAATTAATAAAGCCAGGACCGGCAATCTCAACCTTGGTAATACTTGGATCGGCAGGCAGTGCTTTGACGATCATGTCGGCAAGATCACGGGGCTTCATGCCGGCAGGCTTAGAGAGTACCAGTGCGATATTGGTCGCAAAATCGCCATGACTTTTATCACGGGTGCGATCAATATTTATGTTATCTGGTAGGTCACAGTTCAGCGCACCTGTGCTGGTTAGACCCGCCAGTGCGCTATGAATAAGTTGTTGTAGTTCTTCTTTCATGGGCGGCTATTATCCTTGACGCGGCGAGGCATGCAAGCTTGTTATGCATATTTGTGATGGATTACAGGGTATCGACGGGGTCAACGTCAATCGACCAACGTACTTTACGTGCTTCGGGCAAGTTATCGAGTTCAATCAGGAGTTTTTTTAGTAGTTGTTGCAGAGGTTTACGATTTTTAGACTGTAGTAGCAGTTGGGCACGGTATCGACCGGCGCGGCGTTCCATGGGGGCGGGCAAAGGACCGAGGAGTTCAATTTGCTGACTGCCACATTGCATGGCACTGGCGTAGGCTTTGCTGAGAAATGCCATCGGCAGTGCGCGTTGGCTGGCTTCTGCGCGTAAAAGCACCATTGAGGAATAGGGTGGTAATTCAATCTCGCGGCGTTCTTGAATTGCTTGCTGAGCGAAAGCCGGATAGCCTTGTGTGAGCAGGGTTTGTAGTAAAGGATGGTCGGGGTGGTAAGTTTGCACCAGTACTTGCCCCGGTTTATCAGCACGCCCTGCACGCCCAGCAACTTGAATAATTTGCTGGGCCATGGATTCACTGGCGCGAAAGTCGATGCCGAACAAGCCTTGGTCTGCATCGAGTATCCCGACCAGCGTCACGTTTGGAAAATCATGCCCTTTGGCGAGCATTTGTGTACCAACAAGAATTGCTTTTTTACCTTCATGGATCTTTTCTAATAGGGTGTGCATGGCATCTTTACGGCGGGTGGTATCTCGATCGACCCGTACGATATCGACATTAGGGTATAGGTTTTCCAATGTGGATTCGATACGTTCGGTGCCTTGACCCAGTGCACGTAAGTCGGTGCTACCACAATCTGGGCAATGCGCCGGCATGGTTTGTTCGGTGTTGCAGTGGTGACAACGTAATTGTTGTTTAGCAGCATGTAAGGTCAGTTTGGCATCACAGCGTGGGCAGTCTGCGATCCAACCACAATCATGACAGCAAAGCGTGGGAGCATAACCACGACGGTTGAGAAAAAGTAAAACTTGTTCGTCACGTTCTAAATGTTCGGTGATATTTTCAAGTAACGTGCGCGATAAACCACTTTCTATTGGCTGGCCACGTAGGTCGATGGTACGAATTGGTGGCAGCGTAGCAGTACTGGTGCGATGGCTTAATAACATTTTTTGGTAACGACCTTGTTCTACATTGACTAAACTTTCTAGTGAAGGAGTCGCAGAGCCTAGTATAATAGGTATATTGAGTTGACGTGCACGCAGTACAGCAAGGTCGCGGGCATGATAACGGAAGCCTGTTTGTTGCTTGAAAGAGTTATCATGTTCTTCATCAATGATAATAACGCCGAGTTCAGCCATGGGCGTAAACAAGGCTGAACGTGTACCAATAACGATGCGTGCTTCACCATTACGCGCCGCTAACCAAGCATCTAAGCGCTCACTTTGCCCTAGACCAGAATGTATGACGGCAATAGGTACATCAAAACGACGCTGAAACCGATTGACCGTTTGCGGGGTAAGACTGATTTCGGGAACCAGCACCAGTGCTTGTTGCCCTTGTGATAAGGCATGTTGAATAATGCCGAGATAGACTTCAGTTTTACCGCTGCCCGTCACGCCATCAAGTAAGTAAGACTGAAAACCATCTTTGTTTGCAGAAACTGTGTTGATGGCCACACGTTGTTCTGTATTTAAGTTCGGCGCTGTATCGGTGTCAGTATTGAGCATAAGCAAGCCACGACGTTCTATCTCTTCAACCCAACCACGCTTTACCAGTGCGGCTAGCGGTGTGCGCCAATGACTGTGCTGCTGATTAAAATCTTCTTTGGTAAAGCTATTGTTTGGTTCTGTTTGTAGTTGTTGTAGTAACGCCGCTTGCTTGGGGGCACGTTTTAATTCATCCAGTGTGGTAGATTGCCCAGTTTTAGATAATTGCCAAACAGTTTCAGTTCGTGCGGTTGCTGCCTTGCCCTGACGTAGTAGCACCGGCAGGGCATGCTGTAGTGCCTCTCCAATGGGGTGATGATAGTAACCGCTCGCCCATTGCAGCAGTGATAGGATTTCAGTACTGAGTAAGGGCTTACTATCCAGTAGTTTGAGTGCAGCTCTTAACTTTGTTGGGGGAACATCGCTGTGCTCACTTATTCCTATCAGAATACCGGTGACAGTACGTTTGCCAAATGGCACTAAAAAGCGGCTACCGAGCTGAAAATCAGTAGGATTTAGACCTTTTGGCGGCAGGTAATCGAAATGTTGTCGCAACGGTGATGCGATGGCGATATTAAGGTAACAAGCAGTGGACATGCAGCGCACTCTAGCATGATGAAACCGACCCTTCACGCACTAAAAGGGTGAATAGTCTGATGCTAATTTGGATATTGTTACTTAAGTCGTTGAGCGTGTTGAAAGAATGAAAGTTGTCCACAAAATCTGTGGATAAGTCTGTGGAAACAATTATGAATTAGGCTGTTTTTGCGGTGAAAATAGAGGCTTCTATTAGTTTGGTTAGTTTTTCGACACTTCAATAATAGTCAATTAAATCAATGTGTTTCACTATAGCTGTAGCGTTTATTAACAATTTGTGACAATTATATGACGCTAATTCATTGATTGTAAACGACCTGTGTATAAACACAGGTGTTGAGAAATGTAGAATTGTTTCACGAACGCTTACGCACGTAACGATTAAAGCGTTTTTGGGGCTCTGGGGACTCTTGTGCAGACTCGTCAAGCTGATCAAGGACTGGCTCCAATTTATCGAGTCGATCACTGGCAGGAGGGTGGGTCTTATAGAGCAGCGCAAGACCCGAATCTTCAGGATCAAGGCTATCGAGTGTTTGTAAAACAGCCATGAGCGCAAAGGGATCATAACCAGCACGACTGGCGATCACGGTGCCCATGCTATCAGCCTCGAATTCATCGTCTTTATCCAAACCACGTAAGTACATATCTTTGACTTGCCCAACCATTTGGGTGGCCATTTGGTTGCTCTTTCCTTCTTTAGTCAGGCTAGCTAGTTTGATTAGACCGGATAGGCCGCTAGTGTTTAAGCTCGACATGGCTTTGATATGGTGCTTTTTAATGACATGAGCGACTTCATGGGAAATCACCGCTGCGAGTTCTGCTTCGCTGTTTAATAGGTGCAGTAGGCCATCAGTAATAAAGATATTGCCACCAGGTGTTGCAAAGGCATTGACGGCATCTGAGCGCAGTACAGCAAAGCGCCACGGCAAATGAGCACGATCAGTTTGATCGACAACCCAGCGACCAATGCGGTTCACGTAACGTTGTAGTTCAGGATCATTAACGGGTTTTGATGCGCCGAGTAAAACAGCAGCGGCATCACGTCCTATCTCAATTTCGTCTTCTTCATCAATACCGGTGATGGTGCGTGTGATGTCTTTTACGCCACTGATCATTTCGCCAATATCGAACACATTGGTATCACTACCAGAACTATCGCCGCCGCCAAGAACGCTGCCAAAATCGAAGGCTTGTAGGCTAATACTGCTCATTATTAAAATAGTGGCGAGTAAGTATTTATAAAGAGGCTTTAACATTATTCATCCTCTTCATAGCTTGATTTAGGTGTGGGGGATTGCGTTTCAGCTGAATCGGAATCACGGCTGCTATTTTGATAGTCAATTTGACGTGTCTGTAATCCGGATTCGCCACTGGCATCACTACTGACCGCAAAATCATCCAGTGCATTGAGGGCATCCACGTCAGGCTCGGCATTGCGAAGTTCTTCTTCGCTGAGTCCTTTGACAGCAGTCGCGGTGGTGTTTTGGCTTGATTTACCACGACCTGTGGCTAAACCAGAGAGCAGCTCTCCAACACCACTACTGCTTTCTTTACTAGCATTGTTTTTTCTATTTAGGCGTACACGCGTAAGTCGAACCCAACCCTGTTTGTCGGCAGTTTTAATTTTATACCAACCACCCTTACGTTTTAGAATGGTTATTGCCGTGGTCGCAGCAAGCTCAGCAATGATTTCAGCATCTTTGAAGGGTTTGGTATAGAGGCTGGCGTCACGTGAAATGACAGCATCTTTTTCAGCGGCAAAGAGACTTGAACTCACGAAAAGAAGAATGAGAGCAGAGTAAAATAATTGCTTCATAATCACCTCCTGTGATGCGAATTATTATTTTTTTTGTGGTTCGAATATTTTAACAGTTTCATCGCGGCCTTTAACCGACACTGCACCATGATCTATAAACTCGATACTATCATCACAAAGGGCTTTTGTCGCAGCAGAAACCAGTATTCTTGCCCGTCCCTTAGTTTGTCCTTCTAGCCGGCTTGCTGTGTTCACCGTATCGCCAATACAGGTATAATCGAGTTTTGTTTCAGAACCAATCATACCTACAACAGCTTCACCACTGTGGATACCTATGCCAATATCAAAGGTCTCTCCTAGCTCACCACCGAGTGATTGCTTAAATAATTGTAATGCCTCTATCATATCAATGGCGGCTTCAACGGCATGTTGAGCGTGATTTGGATCAGAAATAGGTGCTCCCCAGAATGCCATGATGGCATCACCAATAAATTTGTCCATGGTGCCGCCATGCTGGAAAATAACATCGGTCTGACGCGAAAAATACTGATTGAGTAGCGCAACAATTTCTTCAGGTTCACGATGCTGGGACATGGTGGTAAAACCACGAATGTCGGAAAAGAGTACGGTGCACTGAATACGCTGGGCATTAAAATATTTTTTAAGTCCAGCTTCACCTTCGCTGACTAAATCATTGACCACACGGGGGTCAACGAAGCGGCTGAACATTTGCATGGAGCGTTCACGGGTGCGTTTTTCTTCAAGGTAGTCATAGAGTGCTGCAAGGATGTAAAAAAACCAGCCGAATAGTAGTGGACGAAGTAGAGGAATGATTAACAAAGCACCAATGGAAAGATAGCTAATACCAAGCAAGATTAGGTTAAAGAACAAGTAGCCAATAAAAATATGAAAAGAATTACGAACATGATTAACCGCGTAAAGAAGACCGAGAATGATCGCTAAGGTAATGATAATGGGAAAAACTGCTTTTTTAATTTTAATGGGCACAAAATCTGGAAGATACAGAGTTGGTTCATGCATATAACGATTGTTTTTTAAGTTAGAGATCGCAGTTGCGAGCATCTCCACGCCAGGATAAAGGCTATCTAACGGGGTACTACGTTGATCTCCAAGTGAGGGGGCGGTAGCGCCAATGATGACAATTTTATTTTTAAGCTCATCGGCACTACGCTGCGGTGTTTGGTGATTAAAGAAGTCATTATAAAGGTCATAAAAGGAGATGTGATTATAAGATAATTTCTTACCACGCCAATGCAGGCGAATACTTTCTTGATTAGGAATAGGATAGTTCAGATCGCGTGCAAGGCGTGCGGGAAGAGAAGGTATACGCCAACCGTAAGCTTCAGTGTAAAGTAAGTAGCGTCGTCCTACGCCGTCACTGTCTTCAATATATTGAACATTACCGAGTCGACCGGTATCAATGGCTGCGGCTATACCCGGTAGTTGCAATGAAATACGTGCCATGGGATCAGCCGACTCCGTTGCGGTAAAACCAAGAGCAGAGCCATATTTTCCCAAGACAAGTTCGCTGTCAGGATCATTTTCAGCAGAAAGTCTTAAAATAGGGAAATAAACATTATCTGTTTGACGAATAATATTAGCAAAGGCATCGTCACTCTCCGTTTTTGTTTCGTCGTTATGTTCGGATTGATTATCTTGCTCAGAAAAAAGAATATCGTAAATAATGGCTTTAGGTTTTTGTTTAATAATTTCCTCTAAGAGTTTGCCATGTAATTCGCGAGGCCAAGGATAACGACCGTAGCCTTCCTTCCTACCGATACTATCGAGACTGTATTCATCAATATCAATAATCATGATAGTTGGGTCAGGCGTGACTTTGGCCGCTTGAGCAATAACAAAGCGATCACTAAGCCGTGATTCCATGCCAAGCATGAAATTAACAAGAAAGAACTCGATAAGGGCAAAAACAATGGCTGTTAATGCCATTAGAGAGATGCGGTGTGACGATTTATGTTTGCTGTGACTGAGCATGGCTCTCCTGCAGCAGCCCTGTGGCTAATGATATGGCCGTGGGCGTCGATAACAAGTTTTATAAGAATACTCTATATATCACATTTACGCGGATTGGTTGAATGGTTGCTAAGCAGAAAAAAATGATGAATGAAGTGGATGGCAGTGCCACGCTTAAAAAGATAGAACAGCGCATGTCAAAATTAGGAGATTTGCCTATTTTTAGCGCTACCTTGAATAAAGTACGCCAAGTGAGCAGCAAAGAAGATACTGATGCGATGTCTTTAGCCGTTGAAGTAATGAAAGATGCAAATTTGACGACAAAATTATTACAGCTTGCAAATTCACCTGTTTATAACCGTGGTATGGGTAAGATAACAATTATTTCTCGTGCGGTGATACTGCTTGGTTTTGAGACGATTAGTAGTCTTTGCCTAACATTGAAGTTAATTGAAAGTTTCCATACGGAACATCAAGGTTTTGATATGAACAGTATGTTGGTAAATGCATTTCTAACTGCAGGTATGGCGAGAGAGGTGGCTGAGAAATCGGGTATTAACAATATTGAACAAAGTTATATTTGTGGTTTATTACATGGTCTTGGTGAAATTATTGTGGCTTACACCTTACCGGATAAATATCAGAAAATGTTACAGCAGTGTGAGGAAGAAAAGCTTAGTTGGGCAAAGATTCAGCAACAACAATTAGGTTTATCTTTCTATATAGTAGGACAAAAATTAGCTGATCAATGGGGCTTTGCTAGCAGTGTTATAAAGACAATGAAACAGTATCGCGGCAAGTCGTCTAAAAGTTTAACCGATGCAACAGAGATAAATATGGCATTGGCATCATTATCACATGCCAGTTTAGAAGTACTATATGCAAAACAAAATAGACAGGAGCATAGTTTAGGTGAGATTTATCAAGATATGGGAAACGCAGTTGGAATTAGTCGATCTGATATTGAAGAATGTATGCAACAGAATTTTCGTAACAGTTGTGAGTTAGCGAGTGATTATGGAATTGATATGAGATTATTGATGCCTCCAGTGCAGGAAAGTGACGATGCGCTATTAAATAAAATGTCTCGACAATTGTCTTTTTTTGCCGGGACACGATCAAAAAATGATGAAGAAACACCGAGTAAAGAAAATAAAAAGAAGCTTAAAAAAGATCGCGTTATAAATAAAAACTCAAAAAAACCAAATAAAGATACTGCAAAGAACCTGGAAAATAATTCTAAAAATAAGCCAAGTATTAAAAGTAACTTACAATTACAGCTTTCCATATTACAGGATATTACCGGATTGATTAGTGCATCAGCAGGCGCGCATCATGTTTTTGCAAAAGTATTGGAAGGAATTCATAAAGGCTTAGGTTTCAACCGTGCAGCATTGTGTTTATTAAATGCGGATCATTCAATATTACAAGTGCGACTAGGTGTTGGCGGAGATCAAGAAAGTTTGAAAAAATATTTCAACTTACAAGTAAGAGATAATAAAAACCTATTTATTAAGGTTTTGCGAGAAGGCAATGAATTATTAGTCAATGACGTCGCTGCACCTGAATGGAAACATTTAGTGCCAGAAGAATTCGTTAAAACAGTTAAAGTAAGTTCTTTTTCAATTGCGGCACTAAGAGCAGGAGATAGAATCGTTGGGCTCTTTTATGCGGATATGGGGGCATCTGGAAGCCAGATAAATGATGATCTGCAACAAGGGTTTATTCAGTTTATTAATCAAGCCAGGTTAGCTTTGCAGTATGCGGAAATGCAGCGCGGATAATAATCTATTTTTTTACTCGGTCTTCAATAATAGCGATAGCGTTATCTATACCTAGGTTTAATTTGTTATTACAAAGTTTCAATAGAGGAAGAATTTTATTCAGTAAAGCAACAAGATAAGGTTGTAGTCGATCTGATTCATTGCTATCTGAGAGCCGAATTGCTGTTTCGATATCAGGTAAGGATTCTAGAGGTGCTTTGCTGGCAACATTGTTTTCTTCTGCTTCTATTTCATCGACGACAATACTAGTATCTGATTGGGTAATAGCTAGTTGCAAGTGTTGCCCAGCCAGGTTAATAATTTCTTCGACAGAGGTTGAATTATTAATATCTATTGCTGCCACACCAATATTCGTGTCGAAATCTATGCGGTTGCCATCATGCTGAATATCTAATTCATTAATTTTTTTACAAACACGTTTCGCTAATCTTTTAGCTCCAATACGATTGACAGAGGGAAGAATAAAGGCGAGCTTTGCTAGACCAATGCGTGCAAGCGTATCTTCATTTCGTGTGCCGTCTTGGCTAATATTCGCAACACGTTTAAGAATAGTATCAGCAATTTCTTTGCCAAGGTTTAAGAACAGACGATGAAAATCATTGATTTCTAAAATCATTAAGCTTAATTCACGGCGGTGCCGTTTGGCATACGAAAGGTCTTTAAGGATATGAGTATCGAAATATTTTTTATTACTCAGCCCAGTCAATCTATCTGTGGTCGCCTGTTTTTCAAGCTCGGAGGTTGTTTCGTTGAGTTTCTTATGGGTTTGATCAAGCCTTACATGAGTTTTAGCACGGGTGCGCAATTGTACTGATTCGAACGGTTTACTAATAAAATCAGAGGCACCCTTGTTAAGTGCTTTATGTTTGGTTTCATCATCATCTTCTGCACCGGTAATAATAATGACGGGTAATTCATTGATGGCAGGATCATCGCTTTCACGGATACGTTCAAGTAAGCCAAACCCATCAAGATTAGGCATGGAAAGATCTGAAAAAATGACCCTGATGTCATTGGTTTCTTGAAGAATAGCCCACGCCTCTTCCCCATCAGCGGCTTCGGTAATTTGGTATTCTTTACCCAGAATTTTGCCAATAGCGCGCCGCATCAGGCGCGAATCATCCACCACGAGTAAATGGGGTATTTCTTCGCTTTCTATTTCGGTGTTATCCGGCATGTTGTGTCGTCCAAGACAAATTAGCAAAATCTTCAACAAATAATAGAGGTTATAGCAAAGTCTTCAAGTAAATAAAGAATATAGCAAGACGTTGAGCGTCATATGACTGACGTTTCGGGTCAATATAATGACGAAAATCGTGCATTGACGGTATTATAAGTGATTGATTGTTATAAAAATCTATTTGGCATAGCATTTGCATTAACAATAATTAGTAATACGAATTTTTAGAGTACTTAAGACGTAGTGTCTGCACATTGTAGTTTCTCCTCCTTAGAGATGTTTTCGGGGTACCTTGCGTAGGTACCCCGTTTTTTTTGTCTGTCGCTTGATTCTATCAATATAAAGGGAGTAGCTTAGTTCCAACGCTGGATAGGAGAAGAGGCAAGTGTTTGGTTTAACTCAGCAGGTATTAAGAACGGATGCGGCAGGTATGCCGCTTGAGTGGATTAATTACCAAGATGCCGTGCGTTTGTATCACTTAGAACAAGTTGCTTACAGCTGTGGCTCGTTGCTATATCGTGTACACGGTGGAATTAATGCACGTAATGGAAGACAGAGCATTATTGATGTGAATTCAATTATCGCCACCTATGGTAGTCATGCCGCATCCAAGGCAAGAAAGCGCTATAGTCCGCCACTGAATAATAAAGCTCTTTTCAAACGTGATGCGCATTTATGTATGTATTGCGGTTCACATTTATTAGCACGTGACTTATCCCGCGATCATGTCACGCCGTTAAGCCAGTCGGGTGCCGATTGCTGGAGCAATGTCGTGACGGCCTGTAAGCGTTGTAATAATCATAAGGCGGGTCGAACGCCAGAGCAGGCAGGTTTACAGTTGTTGGCAGTGCCTTTTATTCCCACTCATGCAGAATATGTTTATCTACAAAGTAAGCGTGTCTTAGCGGATCAAATGGAGTTTTTATGCGCTCATTTCCCTCGTAGTAGTCCTTTGCGTGAGCGGCTAGTACAGTAAATTTAAGCATAAATAGTATGTTTGATATTCAAGCTATTTGTGCTGGTATTTCTTCAAGCACAGGCAATTCTTTTTTATTGAAAAGTTATACCACTGTGGGTGGGGGTGATATTAATGAGGCCTTTAAGCTAAGCGGAGAATGTGGTCGAGAATATTTTCTTAAGCTAAATCGCGTGGGTCAGTTGAAAATGTTTGTTGCTGAGGCAGAAGGCTTAGAGGAGCTTGCAAAGGCAAAGGTAATCCGTGTACCCATGCCTATTTGCTATGGTGAAACTGATATTCATGCCTATATCGTGATTGAATATATTTCGCTTTTGGGTGCTTCGGCTAATGGAGGGACGCTAATGGGGCAGCAATTAGCACGTTTACATCAATCAGGATCAGACGGTCGAGGTTATGGATGGCATCGCGATAATACAATTGGTTCTACGCCGCAGCTAAATGCATGGTCTGCAAATTGGGTCGATTTTTTGCGTCAGCAGCGTTTAGGTTATCAGTTAGATTTAGCGGCTAAGCGTGGTGCAAGCAGCGATTTACTTGAAAAAGTTCAGTTATTACTAAAAGGCTTAGATTTTTACTTTGAGTCGTATCAACCTGAACCCTCTTTGTTGCACGGGGATCTGTGGTCAGGAAATGCTGCTTTTAGCGAGTTTGGAGAGCCGGTTATCTATGATCCGGCGGTCTATTTTGGAGACAGAGAAACAGATATTGCGATGACAGAATTATTTGGCGGCTTTTCTGAGGATTTTTATAGCGCTTATGAGCAAGTTTGGCCCCTGGATTCAGGGTATCCTCGGCGGCGTGACATCTATAAGCTTTATCATATTTTGAACCATTTCAATATGTTTGGTGGTGGATATGCCTCTCAGGCAGAAAATATTGTCGATAAACTACTTATTTACCTTCCTTAAGCTCGAATCACCTTGAGGCAATGGGAATTCTTGTCTATACCTAGTCTATAAGGTCCGAAGATAAGTATTTCATCTAACTTAAATATCTTGTTTTTTATCTGTGGGGATAGTGGGCTGCCAATTTTGGTCAGGGGTTATTGTGTATGAAAAAGATATTACTCGCATTGTGTTTACTCTCTGTTGCATCGGCCGGTGTCGCTGATACTAGTGATTACATATGGAATCAGCAATTTGAGAAAAAGATGATTAAGGCTGAGACGGGTAATCTTAAGGCGCAATACGATGTGGGTAATATGTACCTTAAAGGTCAAGGCACAGCAGTTAATGCTAAAGAAGCGTTTAAGTGGTTTAAAAAAGCCGCTGAAAAAGGTTATTCACGAGCACAATACAAACTCGGTTATCTCTATCATCGGGGTGAAGGCACTAAGCAAAATCATAGTAAAGGCTTTAAGTGGGTAAACAAATCAGCACAACAATCTTATAAGCCTGCGATGTATTACGTAGGTAAACTTTATGCGTCAGGTGAAGGTGTCACTAAAAATATTAAAAAAGCACTTGAGTGGCATAGGAAATCTTATGCAGCAGGTTACAATCCGGCAAAACGAGAAGTTGAACGATTAGAAGCAAAGATTGCTTTACAAAAAAAACGTGAAGTCGCATTTGATCCTCGACCTGTACGCGCTGTAAAGCCAGCACCAAGACCTAAGCCAAAACCTAAAGCGAAACAAAGAGTTATTAAGACGGTTAAGTTGAGTGAAAAAATTGTCAAAGATATTTTGTTAAGCAATGAGTGGCAACTAAAAGGTAAGCCAGCATTATTGCTTCCATCATCAATGACAAAGTGCAAGGAAAAGGCAGGCAACTTGCTTTGCGAAAGTAAAGAATTGGAGTACAACGAGCCTTATGGCGTTGTGTCTTATACCATGCGAATAACATTTAGTAACTTTAGTAATCGGGGCGAATTTACGGGGGAGTATAATAAATTTATTACGCTTATTTTCCCTGATGATCCTGATGATCCTGACCTTATTATCCCATTAGATTATGGTACACAGAAGAAAGAATTAATGCGCTGTAAAGTAACTGGACGTGATGTAACTTGTTACCGTGGCGAAAAAAGAGAAAAAGTGACCTATCGCAAAATTTAAAGGCAATAGCTTAGGCATAGGAGAGTGCCCCTACATGAATAGTAAAATAGTAATTTTATTAATATCAGTTGTGTTGTCTACAACGGCAAATGCTGATACCAGTGATTACATTTGGAATGAACAGTTTTCTAAAAAAATTGCTGAAGCTGAAGCGGGTAACAAACGCTCGCAATATGATATTGGTAATATGTATCTTAAGGGTCAAGGTACGGGTATTAACGAATCAAAAGCCTTCTCATGGTTTAGCAAGGCAGCGAAAAGCGGTCATATAAAATCGCAATTTAAAATTGGTTACATGCTACTCACTGGCTCTGGTACAAAGAAAAATTACACCAAAGCTGAAAAATGGTTGCGTAAGGCTGCAAATAAAAAATATGCACCGGCTCAGTATTATCTTGCAGGGATGTACCGAGATGGGAAGTACCTTGCTAAGAGTTACGACAAGTCCTTATTCTGGCTTAAGAAAGCTAAGGCAAATGGTTTTTGGAAAGCAGCGAATGAATATGACAAAGTCATTGCATTAGTACAGCGGACTAACTCGAGAAAAGTTGCTAAGACGAGCACAAGACCACCCCCACCCCCCAAAAAATCAGTAGTCAAGCCAAGACGAGTTGTTGTGAGTGATGATTTGCGTGATTTGCTTTTACAAAGCCAGTGGCTTGAAAGAGGTAAACCTACCGGATATTTACCTTCTAGTCTTACTAAATGCGAGAAGAAAAGAAAAGGCATGGCCTGTGCGTCAAAACAGGATTTGAAAGGTAATCGTGGCAATACAACATTTACTTATCGTGTTGCTTCGACCGTAAAAAATATCAGTGAAGCTGGCGAATTCACGGTTGTTTATAATAATAATGTACTGTCAGTGATACCAGGTAAGCCTTTAGTTATTCCTGGTGACGATGATGAGGAGCCGCCAACCGTTGTTCCAAGCCCTGTGGTAAAAACCGGTTACCAGAAAACCATTCATAATCTCGAATGCCAACTTGTTAATGCACGACAGATTAATTGTGTTAAGGATTATAGTCGCTCAATTAAATTAACCCGCCGATAAAATCTATCCTATTGTTTTTAATAGTTATTTTATAAATATGCGAGTGTGAATAAGTCACACTTGTATTGTGTCATGCGTCATCGCAGTAAAAACTCATTCCGTCAGAATAAGCTCATAAAATGAATAAGAGAGGGAATGGTGATGAGCAAAATATTATTGGTCAATGAATACAATTTAGCACGTGAAGGGATTTGTCAATTATTGCTCGACAATACGATGATTCGGAGTGTTGAAATGGCTAGGGACAGTAAAGAAGCAATAATGAAGGCAAAAGAGTCTGAGCCTGACATTGTGATTATGGATTTGGGGGTGCATCACCTTTCCGTTTTTGATGTAACGCGTCGGATGCTAGCGAACAATAAGTTATTAAAAATAATTGTTTTAACCAGTCAGGTCGATGAGCCTTTTCCATCAAGAGTACTTCAAGCGGGTGCGATTGCGTGTCTTGGTAGAAAGAGTTCGGTCAATGATTTATTTTCAGCTATAAAAGCAGCGCGATTAGGTAAACGATACATAAGCACGGATGTGGCGCAAGGCATGGCACAACAATCAACGCGGCATGAACAGGCTTCACCGTTTATTAGTTTGTCGAATCGTGAACTGCAGATTATGTTCATGTTTGTTAGTGGTTTTAAGGTGCAAGGCATTGCAGATAAGTTGTGTTTAAGCCCCAAAACAGTGAGCACTTATCGTTACCGAATTTTTAATAAGTTAGATGTGCGCGGTGATGTCGAAATGACACACATGGCACTACGCTATGGTTTGCTACAGGAAGCAAAGATGCTAACGACTGAGTTCCGTAAAGCCAGTTAGATGGACTCAGTTGTGATACACCTGACTGTATTCATGCACTGCATCAACCAGTACTTTAACGTTGTCAGGGTTAACATGCTGATGAATACCGTGTCCTAGGTTAAAGACATGGCCACTGCCCTTGCCGAATCCTTGAAGAATTATTTTAACTTCTTCTTGAATTCGTTCAGGTGAAGCATAAAGGATTGAAGGATCCATATTACCTTGTAAGGCAATTTTATCTCCCACACATTTGCGTGCTTCAGCGATATCAGCCGTCCAGTCGAGACCTGCTGCATCGGGGCCTGCTGCAGCAATATCTTCTAACCAGCAACCACCGCCTTTGGTAAAGAGTACCACCGGTACTTTACGACCATCGTGTTCCCGTATAAGACCATCAATAATACGTTGCATGTAACGCAGAGAAAATTCTTTATAGTCACGTGGTGTCAGTACGCCGCCCCAGGTATCAAAAATCATGGCGGTTTGTGCGCCAGCCATAATTTGTGCATTCAGGTAACTGGTGACACTGTCAGCTAATTTTTCTAATAACTTATGTAATAGAGCAGGCTGTTCAAACATCATGCCTTTGCTTTTAGCAAAGTCTTTGGTGCCGCTGCCTTCTATCATGTAGGTCGCCAGTGTCCATGGGCTGCCAGAGAAACCAATGAGTGGTACACGGCCATTGAGATCGCGGCGAATGGCGCGCACTGCATTCATTACATATTGCAGTTCACCTTCTGGATCCGGGATACCAATTTTCTCAACATCTGCACTGCGACGAACCGGATGCTCAAAACGAGGACCTTCTCCAGTAGAGAAATATAAACCTAAACCCATGGCATCTGGAATAGTTAATATATCTGAAAATAAAATAGCCGCATCAAGATCAAAACGTTCGAGTGGTTGTAACGTGACTTCACTGGCAAGATCAGCATTTTTACAAAGACTCATGAAGTCGCCGGCTTTTTCGCGTGTTGCGCGATACTCCGGGAGATAGCGACCTGCTTGGCGCATTATCCAGATAGGGGTACGGTCTACAGGCTCGCGTAGTAAGGCACGCAAGAAACGATCATTTTGTAATTCAGTCATAATTTTTATTGCGAGTAATTATTATTTTAAAGTCTCGCATTCCTTATTAATTAGGTATTAAACGTCCAAGTAATTCAGAATGCCTTCGGCAGCCTGACGTCCTTCATAAATAGCGGTAACAACGAGATCGGAACCTCGCACCATATCACCACCGGCAAATATTTTTTCGTTGGTTGTTTGGAAACTAAATTGACCATTTGCAGGTGCTTTAACACGGCTACGATCATCCAATTCAACCCCGAGTTCGGTTAACCAGTCAGGTGGACTAGGGCGGAAGCCGAAAGCAATCAATACATGATCAGCAGGGATAATTTCTTCACTGCCTTCAATGGGCTCAGGCTTACAACGACCATTGGCATCGGGTTCACCCAGTTGTGTAGTGATGACTTTAATGCCTTCAACTTTGTCAGTGCCCACAATTTCAACCGGTTGGCGGTTCCAAAGGAATTCGACACCTTCTTCTTTTGCATTGGCTACTTCACGTTTTGAACCAGGCATATTGGCTTCATCACGACGGTAGGCACAACTGACGCTTTCAGCACCTTGGCGAATGGAGGTTCGGTTACAATCCATAGCGGTATCACCGCCACCAAGTACTACGACTTTCTTGCCTTTCATATCGATGCAGCTATCGGTTTCGCCTAGTAGTTTTTTAGTATTTGAAATTAAGAAAGGAAGCGCATCATAGACACCATCCAATTCTTCGCCGGGGAAGCCGCCTTTCATGTAACTATAAGTACCGGTGCCGAGGAATACTGCATCATATTCAGCCACTAATTCAGCGATAGCAATATCTTTGCCAACATCAGTATTAAGTTTAAATTCAATTCCCATGCCTTCCATGATTTCACGTCGGCGTTTAATGACGTCTTTCTCAAGTTTGAAGGAGGGAATACCGTAGGTGAGTAGTCCACCAATTTCAGCGTAACGGTCGTAAACCACGGCGCTAACGCCATTGCGTGCCAGAACATCTGCACAGCCTAGACCAGCAGGGCCTGCACCAATAATGGCAACGCGTTTACCTGTATCTACGACTTTTGATAAATCGGGACGCCAGCCTTGTTCAAGTGCGGTATCAGTGATGTATTTTTCCACATCACCTATGGTCACAGCACCAAAGCCGCCTTCATTTAAGGTACACGCGCCTTCACAAAGACGATCTTGCGGGCAAACACGCCCACAGACTTCAGGCAGACTATTGGTTTGATGTGATAAATCAGCAGCTTGGAAAAGCTTGCCTTCAGCGATGAGTTTTAACCAATTAGGAATGTAGTTGTGAACCGGACATTTCCATTCACAATAAGGATTGCCACAATGCAGACAACGATCAGCTTGTTCGGCGGCGCGTTCAATATCAAATTCACCGTAGATTTCGCCAAATTCCTTGATGCGAATTTTCGCATCTTTCTTCTGCGGAATATGGCGTTCAACATCAAGGAACTGGAAATTATTACCCATCTTAATACTCTCGTTGGTGTTGGCGGTTAATCCGCACGCTGTTGCAGGTTAGCCATTAATGATTCAAGTTTGGCAGCTTTCGGTTTTACTAGCCAAAACTTGCGGGCACAGTCTGCAAAGTTGTCTAAAATAAACTGTCCACGCTCACTACCCGTTTCCTTAACGAAATCAGAAATGATATCGCGTAAATGATTACGGTGTGCTTCCATGTTTTCGGGTTGGATGCGGTGGATATCGACATCACCATTGATGCAGTCGGTAAAGCCGTTATCTTCGTCATAGACATACGCGAAGCCACCAGTCATCGCTGCACCGAAGTTAGCACCTGTTAGACCTAATACGGTAACAAGCCCACCCGTCATGTATTCACAACCGTGGTCACCGACGCCTTCAACCACCGCATGGCAACCGGAGAGGCGTACACCAAAACGTTCACCTGCTAAACCGGAAGCATATAAGGTTCCACCAGTGGCACCGTATAAGCAAGTGTTACCAATAATGGTGGTTTCATGGGATTTGAATAGGCTATTTTTAGCTGGGCGAATAACTAGTTTACCACCCGCCATACCTTTGCCTACATAGTCATTGGCATCACCGTCTAGGATTACGTTCAATCCACCGGCATTCCAGACACCAAAACTTTGACCAGCGGTACCGGTTAAGTTCAATTGAATCGGATTATCGTCCATACCGTCGTTACCGTGACGAACAGCAATTTCACCAGATAACCGTGCGCCTATAGAACGATCTGTATTTCTAACGGTATAACTGAATTCGCCGCCAGTGCGGTTTTCAATTGCATTGAGTGCGTCACTGACCATTTGTTCAGCAAGTTCACCTTTATCAAACGGCTCATTGAAATCTTGTTCGCAGTACTGGGCTTTATCTGCAGGAACGCCGGCATCGGATAACAAGGGTGATAAATCGAGAGATTGTTGTTTGCTGGTATTGCCATCAAGGGCTTTAAGTAAATGTGTTTGACCAATAATATCAGTAAACGATTTAGCACCAAGCTGTGCTAAATGTTCGCGCACTTCTTCAGCAATAAATTTAAAGTAGTTCATTACCGCTTCAACCTCGCCTGTGTAGTATTTGCTACGCAGTACATTGTTTTGCGTTGCAATACCAGTTGCACAGTTGTTCAGATGACAAATGCGTAAGAACTTACAACCCATCGCAATCATGGGGCCGGTACCAAAAGCAAAACTTTCGGCACCGAGGATGGCGGCTTTAATCACATCAAGACCAGTTTTTAAACCACCGTCTGTTTGTAGGCGAACTTTGCCACGTAAATCATTGGCACGAAGAATTTGGTGTGTTTCAGAAAGCCCTAACTCCCACGGGCTACCGGCATATTTAACCGATGTTTGTGGTGAGGCACCAGTACCACCGTCATAACCTGAGACGGTAATCAGATCGGCATAAGCTTTTGCAACACCGGCGGCGATGGTGCCTACACCAGCTTCGGCAACTAGTTTTACTGAGACTAAGCCGTCAGGGTTTACTTGTTTTAAATCATAAATAAGTTGCGCCAGATCTTCGATAGAATAAATATCGTGATGTGGTGGTGGAGATGTGAGTGCTACACCTGGATTACAGTAGCGTTGTTTCGCAATGAGATCATTGACCTTGTGGCCAGGTAACTGCCCACCTTCTCCTGGTTTGGCGCCTTGCGCAATTTTAATTTGCATGACTTCAGCACTGCGCAAGTATGCGGGGGTAACACCGAAGCGACCCGAGGCAACTTGCTTGATTTTTGAACGTTTAATAGTGCCGTAACGTTTTGGGTCTTCACCACCTTCACCGGAATTAGAACGCGCACCAAGGTTGTTCATGGCTTCGGCAAGTGTTTCATGGGCTTCTGGTGATAAGGCACCCAGTGACATTGCTGCAGAGTCAAAACGCGTTAGAATATTTTCAATGGGTTCTACATTATCAAGACTAATCGCTTTATTGCTATCAGTGAGTTTTAATAAATCTCGTAAGCTGATTGGAGCGCGGCTATCAATTTGTGATGAATAAATTTTCCACTTTTTGAAGTCTCCGCTGTTAACGGCTTGTTGCAAACTTCTTACGACGTCGGGGTTGTAAGCATGATCTTCACTGCCATGCACATAGCGTAACAGACCACCTTGACCAATTTTCTTGCGTGGGTTCCATGCAAGACCACAAAGTTGTTTTTGATCTGTTTCAAAGTCATTAAAACGAATACCCGAAATACGGTTTGTCGTATCTTTAAAACAGAGATCAACCACCTCCTGATGTAGACCAACGGATTCAAACAGTTGTGAACCACGGTAACTGGCGATGGTTGAAATACCCATCTTCGAAGTGATTTTGTATAAACCTTTATCAATCCCACGACGGAAGTTACGTTCAAGTTCTGCGGTATCATTAATGTCAATATCGCCATTGCGTGCCATGTCATTAAGGCACTCGTAAGCAATGTAAGGATAAATACAGGTTGCACCGTAGCCGATTAAGACTGCGCAGTGATGTGCGTCGCGGGCTGTGGCTGTTTCAACAACAATGTTTGCATCACAACGCAGGCCATCTTTAATTAAGCGATGATGTACTGCACCGGTAGCAAATAAGCTATGTACGGGGTAAGTATTTTCATCGATATCGCGGTCAGATAATATTAAGACAACTTTGCCGTTGCTGATGGCATTGGAGGCTTTGCTTGCGATGTCGTTGATGGCATCTTCAAGTGATATATCGTGTGAGTAATTTAAAGAAATGGTTTCTGAGGCATAGTCTGCATCAGTATTACTTATTTTAAGTAACTGCTGGAATTTATCATGCGATAAAACCGGCGATCTGACCAGTAGTCGTGATGAGTGTTCAGCAGACTCTTCAAACATATTTCGTTCACGACCCAAACAAGTTTCCAGTGACATGACGATTTGTTCACGAATAGGATCAATGGGTGGGTTGGTCACTTGCGCAAATTGTTGACGGAAATTATCGTAAGGTGAACGAACCAAACGGGATAGCACGGGGAATGGGGTATCGTCGCCCATTGAGCCGATGGCTTCCATTCCATTTTCACCCAGCACACGAATAATTTCATCGCGCTCTTCAAACGTTACCTGGAACATTTTTTGATAGGTACTGAGCTCATCTATTGGCATGTAATGCGTAAATGATTTTTCTTTCAACTTCGATTCAAGATGACGCGAATGTTGATTCATCCATTGTTTATAAGGATGGCGACCTTTAAGCATGTTATCGATATCTTCAGGGAATAATAATTTACCTGTTTGAGTATCAGCGGCAAACATTTCACCGGGTTTTAATCGACCCTTGGCAACAACATCTTCATGTTTATATTCATAAACGCCAACTTCAGATGCCACAGTGATATGACGATCTTTGGTAATTACCCAACGTGCAGGGCGCAGACCATTTCGATCAACCGTACAGGCGGCGTAACGACCATCCGTTAGTACCACACCAGCAGGGCCATCCCAAGGTTCCATGTGCATGGAATTGTATTCATAAAATGCGCGTAGATCCGGATCCATATTTTCAACATTCTGCCATGCGGGTGGAATCAGCAAACGCATCGCACGGAAAATATCCATGCCACCGGCAAGTAAAGCTTCCAGCATGTTGTCCATGCTGTTTGAATCAGAACCGGTCATGGAAACGAGTGGACGTATGTCCGCCATTGGGATGGTGGGTGTTTCAAATTTATGTCCGCGAGCCACTGACCAGTTACGGTTGCCCTGTACGGTATTGATCTCACCATTATGTGCAAGGTAGCGGAACGGTTGCGCTAAACGCCACTGTGGCCAAGTATTGGTTGAGAAACGTTGGTGGAACACGGCTAGGCTAGATGCCATGTTGGCATTTTTTAAGTCAATAAAGAAAACCGGTAGGTTTTCAGGCATGACCAAGCCTTTGTAAGACAGCACTTTTGATGACAGTGATGAAACGTAAAACATTGGATCATTGTCTTCAATGGTTTTTTCACAACGACGACGTGCAATGTAAAGGTGTCGCTCAAAATCTACATCATCCATGCCATTCGCAGGGTTGATAAAAATTTGTTCAATTTGTGGTTGGCTTGCAAGTGCATCTTCACCACAGGCAGATGAGTCAGTGGGCACCACACGCCAACCTTGTACATCAAGACCTTCTTGTTTTAATTCGTTTACCAGACAGTCTCGAGCAACGTCAGCGAGTGAGTTATCAGTATTAAGAAATACCATACCCACTGCATAATTATCTTTGAGTATGAAACCTTCTATTTTAGCGGCGGCTCGTAAGAAGCCGTCTGGTTTGCTAATGAGTAAGCCACAACCATCACCGGATTTACCATCGGCAGAGACAGCACCCCGGTGGGTTAAGCGGGCGAGTGCGCCAATTGCTGTATCAAGAAGCCAATGGCTAGGTTCGCCATCCATGTGTGCAATCAGGCCAAAGCCACAATTGTCTTTTTCGAATTCTGGTCGGTAAATGCCAGATTGAATTTTATCTGAATAACTCACAGTACAGCCCGTTCACGTAGATTGAAATTGTTCCGAACGCCCAAGTATCTTTCGACCTGAGCAAAAGGGCAGTAATTATACAGGCGCAGCGGTAAAATTAGCAATTCAGATGTCGCTAATAGCCTTGAATTACAAAGTGAATTGCCCAATACGCACCATTTTAGTGCATAGATTTGCCGCTATTTCAGGTTTTTAAGCTCTGCCAGCGGGCGAGGCCATGGTTGGGTCAGCTGGAGCGCTTTAGGCAGTGATTTGGCAGCTTCTCGAGCTTGCTGTTTGGTTGCAAAGCTTTTGTATATAAGAATGTACCAGTCAGCCCCTTTTAGCTTCGTACGGATGATGGCGCTCTGCTTGGTAAGTTTATGGGCACGCTGTACGAGCGCGAGTGAACTTCGTTTACGACTGCCCATGATCTGCAAGGTGAAGTACGTAGGATTTTGTTGTGTCAGCCAATCTTTTTTTACAGCGACAGGTTTAGGTGCTGCAATTGATGGTGTCGTTTTGGTGATTTTAGCTTTTGCAGTTGCCACAGGTGTTGGTTTTATTGCAGGCTTAGACTTAGGTAGAGACTTAGGTAGAGACTTAG
>CAZIWG010000009.1:25524-50371 GCA_964542925.1 uncultured Granulosicoccaceae bacterium
AGACTTAGGTAGAGACTTAGGTAGAGACTTAGTGGCGATAGGTTCAATTTGAGTTATTTGCTTCTCAATGATGGGCTCGACAACGATACTTGGTGTATTTTTTTCGTTAGTTTGAGGTGTAGTATCAATCTTGGCAATTGTTATTTCCGGTGGTGGGGCATCGACATGTATGTTGTCCACTTCTTTAGGCGTGTTGTCTGGTTTTATATCAGGACTGATTTCAGCAGAAGTCGAATGACCAGAAATAGCATCATATTCTTTAGTGTCAGGTAATTTTTTACTTGGTGGTAATAATGGAAGCTCGCGTTTTTCTAACTTAGAAACGGGCCCAGACTGTGACTCGCTTAAAGTGTCGAAAACATCACGACTGAGATACCAAGTAATCATAGCAGCGACACCAAGAATAACAACGACAGTGAAACCAGAACGTAACTTTGTTGCTAAAGCAGGATCAGTTTTCTTAGTTGTGGTTGCGCCTAAAAGAATATCTTGAGCGAATTGATTTATAAGCCCGGGAACGCCATGTGCTTGACGATGTATTTGTTTCATTTGTGAAGTGCTAAACGGACTCTCACCTTGTAATCCGGCAACCGATAAACGGTATTGAATATATTCAAGTGTTTGCTCTTCATTTAATGCGGGCATAGTCAGTGTGTGAGTAATTCTATGCTTCACTTCTTTGAGTTCAGGGGCATTAAACATTTCATTGATGCTAGGCTCACCAAATAGGACTATTCTTAAAAGTCGTTCATCGGTATCGGATAATTCAGATAATTTTAATAGAATGGTTAATGATGCAGTAGGAAGTTTATGGGCATCATCAATTATAAGGATAGGCATTAGTTCACTGCGTTTCATTTCAGTGAGCCTCTTTTGGAGCATTTCTAAACCACTACCAAAATTTACACTGTCTTGCGGTAGACCGAACCCCTCGGCAATTTCAATGAGGAGTTGATCGGGATTTGTAGTTGCGGTGGCATTAACGACACATTGGCGCCAATTATCGGTGCGCATATCAATAAATTTATTGAGCAAGCTTGTTTTACCACTGCCTTTAACGCCAGATACAACTAATAGTAATTCACTATTTTGGCACATGTGATAGAGCATGTTTAAGCGTTGGGCACGTTCTGCGTCAAGCAGGAAAAAATCATCTTGATTTGAATCAGGATCGACAGCAAAAGGTTCTCTGTTTAGTTGGAACTTTTGTAAATAACTAACCGATGCGTAAGATTCAGAATATTGTGATTCAGTCATGATGTTGTCCTTGTCCATCAACAAAAACGACTTGATAGCCTCGTTTAATTTGTGTGTCGCGTTCTTTTAACATGGCAGTCATCGCCTCAGGGTATTCGTCAAAGTGGTTTTTTCGAATTCGACCAGCGCTACCTTGATAGCCCATTTCCCTAACTAGGGTCCAGCCATTTAACAGATCTTCTTGAATAATTAAATGCAGGAACCGAGGTGCTTGACCTGTGTCGACGGGTATTTGCTGCATGTATAATCGCATATCATTGCATGCTCAGGTTAGTTGTTTTGGATCAAATAACTTTCCGTGTTCAGCCATGGCATAGCGATCTGTCATGCCTGCAATATAGTCCGCAATTATTCTTGCTTTACCGGTTTCTCCTAACTCAGATTTTTGTTGTTTAATTCTTTCCTGATATTCAGGAGGAAGCAGTAAACTATCTTGCATAAATGCATTAAATAACTCTTTGATCATGCGAGCAGATTTTGCACTCATTCTACGAACACGGTAGTGCATATAAAGGTTTTCGCGCAGAAAACGTTTTATCGCCAGGTTTTGTTCACGCATTGTGTTGCTGTAAGAAATAATAGCTTCATTGTATTGGCGTACATCATTAATGGTATTAGGTTGTATTTTGTCGAGTCTAGCCTTACTGGTTTCAATCAGATCGATAACTTGAATGCTGATAAGACGCCGAACAATTTCATAAATTTTACGACGGTCAGGAAGATCAGGGTACTTCTTTTCAACATCTTCATAGAGGCTGTTGAGGAATTCTACTTCACGGAGTTGTTGTAAGCTAATAAGACCGGAACGCAGTCCATCATCAACATCATGACTGTTATAGGCAATTTCATCTGCAAGGTTGGTGAGCTGTGCTTCTAGTGATGGTTGTTGTTTATTAATGAAACGTTCACCAACATCACCAAGATCTTTTGCGTTTTTAATAGCACAATGCTTAAGAATACCTTCACGTGATTCAAAGGTTAGGTTTAGACCGGGAA
This sequence comes from uncultured Granulosicoccaceae bacterium, assembly GCA_964542925.1. Taxonomy (GTDB): domain Bacteria; phylum Pseudomonadota; class Gammaproteobacteria; order AKS1; family AKS1; genus Sulfuriflexus. The sequence goes on from CAZIWG010000009.1 coordinate 27,778, forward strand.
ATTGTGCATATTTTTCTTCAAGTTCATCAACGACACGTAAGGACTGTAGATTGTGTTCAAAGCCACCGTAGTTTTGCATAGATTCGTTGAGTACATCTTGTCCGGCGTGACCAAAAGGAGTGTGTCCTAAGTCATGGGCAAGCCCGATAGTTTCTGCGAGATCTTCATTTAAGTTTAGGGAGCGTGCAATGGTGCGACTAATTTGGGCGACTTCAATTGAATGGGTTAATCGGGTTCTGAATAAGTCGCCTTCATGATTAACGAAAACTTGTGTTTTGTATTCAAGTCGACGGAAAGCAGTTGAATGAATAATACGATCACGATCACGTTGGAACTCACCACGATAGGCAGGGGATTCTTCATCGTGTCGTCGACCTCGCGTTGTTTCATCTAATGCTGCGTAGCTGGCAAGTAGGCGACTTTGCATGTCTTATCCCTGATGAGCCTTTGATAAACTATCAGAGATTGTTTCATCGAGTAATGTTTGGTCGAAATCATCACTAATAAAACTTTCTCCGATACCTTTCATCAGGATAAGGCGGATTTTCTTTTCCAGATTCTTTTTATCGACCGACATGATGTCGATGAATTGTTCTCGAGTCATGGAAGTTGGAGGAAGAGTGGGTAAGTTTGATAAACGTAGAATATCTTCTGTACGTTTAAGTTCATCTTCTGTAAACCAGCCTTGTTTGTACGACAGTTCAGCGGCCATCAACATACCGCAACTGATCGCTTCACCGTGTAACCATGTACCATAACCAGTACCGGTTTCAATCGCGTGACCAAATGTATGACCAAGGTTAAGTAGGGCGCGTACTCCAGATTCTTTTTCATCTGCGGCAACGACTTCGGCTTTGTCGCGGCATGAACGCTCAATCGCATAGGAAAGGGCACCAGGATCACGGCAGAGTAACTTGGGTAAATTGGCTTCTAGCCAATCAAAGAAATCAGCATCGTTAATAAGACCATACTTGATGACTTCTGCAACACCTGCAGAAAGTTGCCGGTCATCCAGTGTATTTAGTGTATCGGTATCGGCAATAACACATTGAGGCTGATGGAAAGCACCGATCATATTTTTGCCAAGCGGGTGATTTACCCCTGTTTTACCGCCAACTGAACTGTCGACTTGCGCTAAGAGAGTAGTGGGTATTTGAATAAAGTTCACGCCACGTTGGTAGCTGGCGGCGGCAAAGCCAGTGATGTCACCAATGACGCCACCGCCTAATGCAATTAGGGTACAGCGGCGGGTGAAGTGTTTTTTGAGTAAGCCGTCAAATACCAGATTGAGAGTTCCGAGGGTCTTATATTGTTCACCATCAGGCAGAATTGTGGTGGCAACGTCGTAACCATCAAGTAGCTGTAAACAACGATCTAAGTAATGCGGTGCGATGGTATCATTGGTCACAACCATCACTTCACTCCCTTTTATGTGGGGACGAATAAGTTCAGGTTGGTCGAGTAGACCTGTTCCGATATGGATAGGATAGCTACGGCTACCTAGATCGACGTTTAGTGTTTTCATCTCATACTATCTCAAAAATCAGTAGATAGATTATATATTGTTTGGACTATCAATGTCTTGCATCGAGACAAAGCAAAATATTATCAACGACTGTTCGCACGCTTTGCCCATCTGTGTCGATGACAAAATCAGCAACAGCACGATAAATAGGGTCTCTGATCTCTATTAACTCAGTAATTTTTTGTTTTGGGTTGTTGGTCTGGAGTAGTGGACGATTACGATCTCGGTGAGTGCGCTGGAACAACTGATCAATGCTGGCACTGAGATAAAATACAATACCGCGTGACTGTAGGGCTTTTTGGTTATCTTTATTGAGTACTGCGCCACCACCGGTGGCGAGAACGAGGTTATCGTGTTGGGTGAGTTCATCAATGATTTGTTGTTCTCGACTGCGAAAACCTGCTTCACCTTCAATATCGAAAATAGTAGGTATATTAACCCCAGTACGGTCTTCAATTTCTTTATCACTATCAAGAAAATCACGCTTAAGCGCCTTGGCAAGTTGTTTGCCAACGGAGGTTTTGCCTGCACCCATAGGGCCAACAAGAAATATATTACTTGCGTGATTCATGGTTTTAATAATTTCATAAAAAAAGGGGCCTGAATATCAGGCCCCGATTGTGACGTGCTATGACTTAATTATCAATTAAGACGTAAGGTGTCTTTGATGATTTTCGGTGTAACGAAAATGAGCAGTTCTTGTTTTTCGTTAACATGGCTGGTTTGTTTGAATAAGAAACCAACATAAGGTAAATCACCAAAGAATGGAACACGTTGTGATTCTTTGCGCGTTTCACGTCGGTATACACCGCCTAATACGACGGTTTCGCCATTATCAACCAACACCTGAGTGGTTACTTCCTGAGTATCAATACTAGGAACCGATGAACCGAGTAAGTTAATAAACTGGCCAATCGTGTCTTGAGTAACGGTTAAGTCCATGATGACGCGGTCATCTGGTGTAATTTGTGGAGTTACACGTAAGCTCAATACTGCTTTTTTGAAGGTAATGGTTGTTGAACCATTTGCTGAAGCGGTAAGGAATGGGATTTCAGTACCCTGCTCAATATAAGCCTCTTTCTGGTTAGCCGTAATTACACGAGGGTTCGAGATAACCTCACCACGTCCTTCTTGTTGTAATGCAGATAGCTCAAGTTGCAATAAATTACCAAATGGAAGTTTGGCAATGGCAAGTGCAATAGAGGCTGCTGTTGCATCAGTAGGAGATGCTGGCAGATTTACTTGTAAAGCATCTGTGCTATTAAGGGTAGTAAAATTAGTTAGGGACGTTGTACCCGATAAGTTACCGGCAATAGACCTAACGTTTGACCCTTCACTAGCAACCTCTCTATTTCGGTTGGAGATACCAAACCTAACACCCAGATCTTTACTGAAATCATCATTCGCAACCACAACACGAGATTCAATTAACACCTGACGAACCGGTATATCTAGAGTGTTTACAAGGTTTCGAATCTGTATCAGTTTATCGGCCGTATCTTGTACCAGTAAGGTATTAGTACGTTCGTCAATGGTGACGTTGCCACGGATAGACAGTAATGAATTATCCTCTGATTTTAGTAATTCCGCTAAGTCAGTCGCCTTGGCGTAGTTCACTTGAATGTATTCAGAACGTAATGGTGCAAGTTCTTCAATTTGTTTTTGAGACTCAAGTTCCAGTTTTTCACGAGCAGCAATTTCTTCAGTTGGCGCAACCAGAATCACATTCCCCGTTTGACGTTTAGACAAGCCTTTGGTCTTTAAGATAATGTCCATGGCTTGATCCCAAGGTACATTCTTAAGTCGTAAGGTGATATTACCTTGAACCGTGTCACTTGTTACTAAGTTAAGACCGGTAAAATCAGCAATTAACTGTAAGACTGCACGTACATCAATGTTTTGGAAGTTAAGGGATAATTTCTCACCCACGTAACCAAATTTCTTCTTACGTAATTCAGCTTGTTTGTCTTTACTGATTTGGCGTACATCAATGGTCATCACATTACCTGTTTGGTAGGCAAGGTGTTCATATTCAAGTACCGCAGGGTCAATAATAATTTTAACATTATTGCCACGTTGGAAACTGTCGATTTGTTTTACTGGTGTAGCAAAATCGAGTACGTCGAGTGTTTGTTCCAAATTTTCTGGCAATGTTGTATTAAGGAAATTAGCAACAATTTTGCCACCTTCTTCTTTCAAATCAACAATTGTTTTAGGGTCAGACATAGTGATGATAATACGGGCTTCACCTTTATCACCACGGCGGAAATCAACATTGGTAATACTGTGCTCACCCGTTTCGATGGCGACAGCAGCAGGTGTTTCAGAAGCGGTGGTTGTGCTGCGACTGTTGCCCCCCGTATTCAGCGTGATGTAAATATTGTCGCCTTTTCTGGTTATTGAGTAAGGCACCAGTTTAACTAGATTTACAACGATACGTGTACGACCACCGGCTTCAATAGCAGAGACACTACGCGCAACACCTACGCTGATATTGGTTGTTTTCTTTTTAACGTTGCTTGTTGTATTCGCAAAGGTTAAGGCAATACGAGCAGGATTATCTGTTGTGAAGCTAACAGGTTCTTGTACCTCACCAGATAAGCTTAGTTTCAACTGAACCTGGTTGCCCGGTAGGGTCGAATAACTAATGTCATCAAGTGATGCTGCCGCATAGGCGGAGGCAGGTAATAACAATAGTGCCGCGACAGCGAACAACCATGTTGTTATGCGTTTTATATTATTATTATCGCACATTGCTGGCGAACGTGTGTTTGTAGTGTTTCCACTCATTGTATTTCCCCTTACTCTTCACTCAGGGCAATGGAAGCTTCGCGTTCACGCCAGCCTCCAAGTCCATTTGGTATAACTTCGATGAGATTAATTTGTTCTTCTGAGACGCTAATAACATGGCCATAATTCTGACCAAGGTAATTTCCGGTAACGATGCGGTGAATGCCACCATCCGGATTATTTTGAATTTTTACAATGGCCCACAGTGTGTCACCACGCTGCAATGTGCCTATCATGCGAAGTGAATCAAGCGGGAAAGCCTCAAGCGCTTCTTTGCGATGATTGGTGGGTGGTTTGATGCTGTCATCGGTGGTGGCTATCGTTGCATCATCGGTTGCAACCGTATTGGTAAATGGGTCACGACGGTCATCTGCCTTATAGAGGTATGTTTCATAAGGCTGAATATCCGGTAGTGCATCAATACTGGAAACTCTTTGTGCATCTGTTTTCGCTTTAGTGGTGAAATCAACTAAATCTTGATGGGTTGTATTGCCACAAGCCGTTAATATTAAACTAAGTGCAACGACACTCGATAAACGTATTGTTGTAAGGTGCTTATTCATTTTCTAGCACCTCCTGTCGTTGCGGTTGTTGGATCGACAATATCTTCGTCTATATATCGATAGGTTTTTGCGGTCGCTTCCATGACGAGTTGATTACCCTCTTTAGCACGAGAAATCGAGAAGTCATGCAAGGTAACAATACGAGGTAATGCTGCGACGCCACTCACAAAACTGCCAAACTCATGGTAATTACCGGTAACGCGAATGCGTATAGGTAATTCTGCATAAAATTCTAAAGGCACTTCGCTATCAACTTTGAATAAGTCAAATTCCAAACCACTTGCAAGCCCTGTTTGCGAAACATCAACCAATAATTCAGCGACTTCTGTTTCACTTGGCAGTTGTTTTAACATAGCACCAAACGACTGTTTCATATCAACCATTTGTTGTTTGTAGAGCACAATATTGGCGGCTTTTTTTGCATTACTTTTAAATTGCGCTTTTAATTTATTTTCTTGTAGTTCAGCGCGTTCTAGTTCTGCAAGTTGGTCTTTGGTATCAAACCAGTAGCCAGCGAATAAAATCACCACACACATTACTGCAACACCTAATGCTTTGGCTGGTAGTGGCCAGTTGCCCATGTCCTGAAAATCTAGTTCATTGAGTTCTGAAATATTCATTGATCGGCCTCCTGTTCAGCAGCAGCTTTTTTTGCAGCAGGCGTAGTTTGCTTAACGACTAAGGTGAATTGACTAATGCGCTGGCCTTTTTCATTAAGGGTCTTAATGACATCAAGGCGGGGGCTGGTTAACCAATCAGCATCATTTATGTTGCGCATGTAAGAAGAAACACGCGCATTAGATTGAGCAAAGCCATCAAAGGTAATATTCGGACCAATGTTTTTTATACTGGTAAGGTAAACACCAGCAGGAATAGTACTCACTATTTGGTCAAAGACATGTACTACCTGAGGTCTTGAACTTTGTAATTGCTGAATAATATTCATGCGGGCAAGTAGATTAGATTTTTCTTTTTCTAATTCTTTAATTTCAGCAATTTGCTTTTCAAGTGTTTTAATTTCTTTTTGTAGGTAATTATTACGCGACATTTGGTTTTCAACAATACCGCCGACACGTATGTGAACAAGTATAATAATAGCAACCATAAGAAACGCAGCTAATCCTGCGATGGTCTGGAACTGTTTCATCCTCTCCTTGCGCTGTTCCTCGCGCCAAGGCAGCAGGTTAATCCTTGCCATTAGTCAAAGCTCCTTAATGCCAAGCCACATGAAATCATCAACGCAGGTGCATCATTGCTAAGCGTTTGTGCTTTTACTCTAGATGATAACGACATGTTGGTGAATGGGTTTGCAATACTGGTGTTAGTGCCCAGTTTAGATTCAATCAATTCATCGACACCCGCAATAGAAGCACTACCACCGGCTAACAATATGTGATCAACATTATTGTATTGACTTGATGAGAAGAAGAACTGTAAAGAACGACTGACTTGTTGTGCCATCGCCTCTTTAAATGGTTCTAATACTTCAGGTACGTAGTTATCAGGCAAACCACCTTGGCGTTTAGCCATACCCGCTTCTTCATATGATAAGCCATAGCGACGTTGAATTTCTTCAGTCAGTTGTTTACCACCAAATACTTGTTCACGTGTGTAGATAATTTTTTTATCGTGTAACACGCTTAGTGTGGTCATGGTTGCGCCAATATCAACAATGGCAACCGTTTTATCTACACCCCCATCAGGGATTTGATTAGTGAGTAATTCAAACGCATTTTCCATTACGTAAGCTTCAACATCGATAACCGATGATTTTAGGCCACCAATTTCACAAGCAGCGACGCGGACGTCAACATTTTCACTTCGTGAAGCGGCAAGTAACACATCAACGCGATCATCATCTCTGCCAGAGCTACCAATGATTTCAAAATCAATATTCACTTCTTCAAGAGGATAAGGAATGTATTGATCAGCCTCTAATTCAATCTGACTTTCCATTTCTTCGTCACTGAGTGAGGCAGGCATTGAAATTACCTTAGTGATAACAGCAGAACCGGCTACTGCAACCGCCGCATTTTTAGTTTTTGAGCCAGATCGCTTAACAGCACGACGAATTGCTTCACCAACGGCTTCAATGTCGCTGATATTTTTCTCAACGACAGAATTTAAGGGTAATGGCTCAACAGCGTAGCTCTCTACGCGGTAACGACCACCTGAATGACTCAGCTCGAGCAATTTCACCGCTGTGGAGCTGATATCGAGCCCCAGTACGGGGGGCTGCTTTTTAGAGAACAAACTTGAGAAGGCCACCTTAGTATTTTCCTTTTATCATCCCGTTAGTTACGAGTGTTTTATATTTAACTACATTAAATACCAGAGTCAAGTATTTATCAATGTTAATTATCTATAATTTGAACTATCGCACAGTGTCACATGTCCTTTATAATTGAATAAATCGTAAAACACTTTGATGTGGTTCACATACCGAGAATCAACTGGTTATAGAGTATTCATGAAATTTCTCTTTAAATTCCTTCGCCTTAGCGTCATTTGGCTATTTTCAGGCTTCACTCTTGGCGTGGTTTTGTTGGCCGGTGCCTATGTCTATTTAGCACCTAGTTTGCCTTCAACCGATGTTTTAAAAGATGTTCAGCTTCAGACGCCATTGCGGATACTTTCGCGAGATGGGGCGTTAATTGCCGAGTTTGGTGAAAAAAAGCGTTCACCGCTAAAATATGAAGATGCACCAGATTTACTACTAAAAGCGGTGCTTGCGGCAGAAGATAACCGTTTTTATGAGCATCCAGGTGTCGATTATCAAGGACTTTTACGTGCAGTCGTGCACCTTGCCAAGACGGGTCGCAAAGGGCAGGGGGGCTCAACAATCACCATGCAAGTTGCGCGAAATTTCTTTTTATCTCGAGAAAAGACCTACCTAAGGAAGATCAGTGAGATATTCTTAGCACTAAAAATAGAACGCGAGATCACTAAGGAAGAAATACTCGAGCTTTATCTTAATAAGATATATCTCGGGAATCGTTCTTATGGTGTTTCAGCGGCTGCTCAGGTCTATTATGGTAAAAGTATCAATGACTTACGTTTAGATCAGTTAGCAATGATAGCCGGTTTACCTAAAGCGCCCTCAACCAATAACCCTATCCGGAACAAACGCAAAGCAATGACGAGACGAAATTATGTCTTGGGTAGGATGTTTGACCTCGGATATATTGAGAAAGTCGCTTATGAGCAGGCAACAGCGACTATTGATGATGCAAAATGGCATGGTTTAAGTATTGAGCTAAGAGCCCCCTATGTCGCAGAAATGGTACGAGCAGACATGGTTGGGCGGTTTGGGCAAGATGCTTATACGCAGGGATACCGCGTTTATACGACTATCGATACACGATTACAGCGTTTTGCTAATAGTGCATTGCGCCGAGCTATGATGGACTATGAATATCGACATGGTTACCGTGGCGCTGAGTCGAACATAAAGCTGGATCAGGCATTAATTGCGGCATTGCCTACGATAGAAGCTCCGTCTTTAAATAGACCTAAGACCGATGTGCTTGAGCCAGTGGTTATAGAGAATTTACCGGAAGAATTAACTTACCCTCTTAAACAAAGATTGGCAGAAATTCCTGTTGTGGGTGGTTTACTGCCTGCTGTGGTTGTTTATCTGGAAGAAAAAGCCCTGACTGTGTTGCTAAGAGGTGGTGAATTACTAAGAATTGATTGGCAAGGCTTAAAATGGGCAAGGCAGTATAAAGATGAGAATACACGTGGACCAGCACCTAAGTTTGCGGCTGATATTGTGCAACAAGGTGACATCGTTCGCGTGCATAAAACAGATGATGGGAAAATCAAATTAGGTCAGATCCCATTAGTGAAGGGTGCAATTGTTAGTTTAGAACCGAATGATGCAGCGATAAAAGCATTGGTCGGTGGCTTTGATTTTTATTACAGTAAATTTAATCGTGTTGTTCAAGCAAAACGTCAGCCGGGTTCAAACTTTAAACCGTTCATTTATTCAGCTGCACTCGAAAATGGTTTTACCGCAGCAAGTCTGGTGAATGATGCGCCAGTCGTTTTTGACGATTCGGGTCTTGAAAATACTTGGCGGCCAGAAAATTACAGTGGAAAGTTTTTTGGCCCGACGCGGTTACGTATTGGTTTAATGAAGTCACGTAACTTAATTTCAATTCGTTTACTTCGCGCGATAGGAATTAAAACAGCGATTAAATATGCAAGCCAATTTGGTTTTGAGGCATCACGTTTGCCAAGAGATTTGTCTTTAGCCTTAGGTAGTTTATCAGTAACGCCATTGGAATTAGTCACTGGTTACGCTGGGATTGCTAATGGTGGTTATCGTGTTATGCCCTATTTTATTGATCGTATTGAAGATGATGAGGGTAATATAATTTTTAAAAGCGATCCCGTCCAAGTGTGTCGTGAATGTGAAAAACAACTTGAACTTGAATTACAGCAAGCGTTACAAAAAGAGTTGGCCGAAGATTCGGAACAACAAGTGGATATAGAAAACAAACCTGAATCAGAGATTTCGACAGGTGTAGAAATTAAAGAAGTTGTCGCACCAATAAAAATTGCTACGCGAATTATGACAGAACAAAATAATTATATTATGAATAGCATTCTTTCAGATGTTATTCGTTCAGGAACGGGTCGAAGAGCCTTACGAATTGGGCGTAAAGATTTGGCAGGCAAAACAGGCACGACTAATGATCAAAAAGATGCTTGGTTCTCCGGTTATAGCAGCACACTAGTCACAACAGTATGGGTAGGATTTGATAATAATAAACCTCTTGGTTCAAGAGAAACAGGTTCATCAGCCGCGTTACCTATGTGGATTTATTTTATGGAAAAAGCTATGAAGGGTGTTCCGGAAAAGATCAAAGAAGTCCCGCAAGGAATTGTAACGGTTAAGATTGATCCTAAAACGGGTTTATTAGCGGCACAGGGACAAACCAATGCAATATTTGAAATTTTTCGTACAGATAATATACCCAAGCAAACAGCTCGTATTAAAATAGTAGATGAAAAGAACCAAGCTGTGATTGTAGAAGAAGAGTCTGAGCAAATTTTTTAAAGAACATTTTCAGGTATAAGACATGGCTCGTAGATCACATCGTATTGATGCAAACATGAGACAACGTATTTCTCAGGAAGCAGCGCGTTTAATTTCAGAGCACGGCATTAAAGATTTTTTAAGGGCTAAACAAAAAGCGGCCAATAGTTTAGGTGTAACAGATAAACATATAATGCCCAGTAACGTTGATGTTGAGCGGGCATTGCTTGAACATCAGAGGCTATTCCATTCTGATTCACAACCGCAGCGTTTAATAGAATTACGTCAAACTGCTATTAAGGCAATGCATTTGTTGAAAACCTTTGAGCCTAGATTGGTCGGTTCATTGCAACGAGGTTCAGCAACTGAATACTCAGATGTTAATTTACATTTATTTACAGATACGCCGGATTCATTTGGAAGTTTTTTAGATGAACATACTATTCCTTATGAACAAAGTGAAAAACGTTTGAAAATAAATAAAGATCAGTACGAGCTTTATCCATCCTATAGCTTTATTGCGGGTGATGTGCCTGTTAATATTATTTTATTTCCTATCTCAGGGCAGCGTCAGGCACCTTTATCACCTATCGACGGAAAGCCAATACTGAGGGATGATATTAAAAAGTTAGAAACAGTAGACTTGCTAGCTCAATTATAATTTATTTTCGCTTTAACACACGGCTACACCAATAATCACGTTTCTCAGCATAGCTGTTAATCTTGGCTTTATAACTTCCCCAATCACTATTGCTGCGGGCACCACGATAATTTTGATAACGATATCTAGCTTTGCTGCATTTGCTTTGGAGTTGAGCAAAGGTATAAGCCTTTTTCTTTTTTCGAGATTTCTTCTTTTTCTTAAACGGCTTTGATGTGCGTAACTTTAATTTTGGGTTGTGCCAATCGTAAGCATTTTTAATTTCAATATTGATGACTTTATTTGACCTATTAGCGGCTGGTTTGTCACTGAAGACAGATCGACCATATTCATCATTTGAGTGATAAATGTTATTGGCATGAAGTTGTATAGGCAGCACGAAGCTACAAGCAATGAATAACAGTCGGACCATCCGTGTCTCTCCTGATTGGTTATTCTGTAATGATAATAAAGTATTGAAGGATTGTCTGTAAGTCAGACAAGATGAGCAATGTAGGAATTAGTCGCTAGTCGCTAGCAAATTTTTGCTATATCAGGACGATTTTTCAATACGCAGCGATACATCGTTAAACCGCAAGCTATCAAGTCCTTCATTGCAGTCACCTGTAATGATCTTTATTTCATTCTTCCCTTGACGTTGGTGTTGCACAGGAAGTTCAATCTTGAGTGATTGCTTAGAGCCTTCATCGAGTTCGCGAAAATCAATTTCGGCAATACTTTCATTATTTAAAAAGATTTCGGTTGGGAAGTAACTTGTGGGGCATATGCCTGTGGAGATGACAACAAATGACATTTCAATACTGGCTTTAATGGGTGCTTGTTGTAGCATTAGTGGAATACGGTAAGTGGTTTTAACTTGGCCGAGTTGTTTGCCTTTTAGGCCAAGATCAACAATGTCTTGTTGTTGATTGATATTGGTAATAGGAGTGATCGCATCACTGGCGTGGCTAGTCGGTGTTAGTGTTGAGGATAAAATAACACTGAGTAGTAATGCTTGTAATAATGATGGCGTGTTTGTATACATGATGACACGTATTATTTATTATTGCTTAGGATAATGTTCTGGGTAAGGGTTTTTAGCAACGCCGGTTTTTACGGCGGCATAAGCAACAGCGGCTGAAACAAAATCTTTTAGTCTTGGATCGAGTGGTTTGGGAATAATGTATTGCGCACCAAATTCAAATTGTTCACCACCATAAGCATCATTGACTTCTTGGGGCACAGGTTCTTTAGCTAGTTTAGCTAAAGCATTGACTGCTGCAACTTTCATTGCTTCATTAATTTCGCTGGCACGCACATCTAAGGCTCCACGGAAAATGAATGGAAAGCCTAATACATTGTTAACTTGATTGGGGTAATCTGAACGGCCAGTGCCCATGATTAAATCATCACGTGTAGCCAGTGCGGTGGCGGGACTAATTTCCGGATCAGGATTGGATAGTGCAAACACGACTGGTTTATCCGCCATACTTTTGACCATGTCTGCGCTGATTAAGTTAGGGCCAGAGACACCAATACAAACATCGGCACCTTGCATGGCTTCTTCAAGTGTGCGCTGTGTGTGCGCGCTGGCAAATAATTGTTTTTGCTCATTGAGATTGTCACGGCCACTGTGCACCACACCTTTGCGATCACAAAGCATAATGTTTTCTTTGGGTGTGCCCATTGCCATGAGCATATTCATCGATGCAATCCCCGCAGCGCCTGCACCTAAACAAACCACATGAATATCAGAAAAGTTTTTACCTTGTAGCTCGAGTGCATTTTTTAGACCGGCAGTAATAATAATTGCGGTGCCATGTTGGTCATCGTGGAAAACAGGAATATCCAATTTTTCAATAAGACGTTTTTCAATATCAAAACAATGTGGCGCGGCAATGTCTTCGAGGTTAATACCACCAAAGCCGGAGGCAATGCGTGCAACGGTATCCACAAAGTCGTCGGGCTCATCGGCATCCACTTCAATATCAAAACAATCAATATCGGCAAAGCGTTTAAATAATACCGCTTTACCTTCCATGACAGGTTTTCCTGCAAGTGCACCGATATTGCCAAGACCCAAGACGGCGGTGCCATCGGTGATGACGGCAACTAAATTACCTTTCGAAGTGTATTGGTAGGCAGCTTCTTTGTTTGCTTCGATTTCACGACAAGGTTCGGCGACACCAGGTGTGTAAGCAAGTGACAGGTCTTGTTGCGTGACACAGGCTTTAGTGACTTCAATGGCAATTTTTCCGGGTTTTGGTTCTGCGTGGTATCGCAAGGCGGCTTTTTTTAGATCGTCAGTCATGGTGGTGGCTCGTTTTAGTCAGTGCGCTATTCTACACGGGTTTCTTGAATTTGTGGCGGTTAACGAATAATTTTTAGCGCCTCGCCAGGTGTCGGTTCACCTTCAGGGTAATGTTTATTCAATAAACGTAGTTGTGCTTCGGCATTAGGACCAAGTTGTGATTGCGTGGCTAAATCGGCAAAACGAGTATCGGGCTTAGCTGAAATAATATGTAGCCGCCGAGGTTTGGCTTGGTCGCGTTCAGTTTCGGTGAGGGTGCGGAAACTTTTGGCGGTGTTAATGATTTCTTCATCAAATCGGTAGGGTGTTTTTTCATCTTTAGCCAGTCCTTGAAACACCCAAGCAGTATTATTTTTATAAATCACTACAAAACGAACCTGCCGTGTGCCATAGATCGTACGTGAGACCGAAGAAATGGCGGTGTAACCTTCGAGTTGATTGGTTTTTATGGTTTCACCATTTTGTATTTTATCTAGTTTTAGCCGCTGTTTGAGAAATTGTTTGGGGCTAATGCGCTTATTGATATCAACGGCAGTGATTTGCAGTAGCCCTTTATTTTCGGGTGCAATCGCAACGATGCGGTTAGCCTGATTTTCAATCCGCCATCCGCGAGGTAATTCAAGGCGAATATTGAGTTCGCGATGATAGAATTTGTTACCTCGAACAATGCCTTGTTTTTCACTGTCACCAAAAACCAGATCTTCAATATTACGCAGGAAGGCAACCTGATTATGATTATCGGTAGACGACTTTTTTAATTTCTCTGCACGTTTAACGACTTGTTGTAGTCGCTGGTCATTATCGGGGTGTGTTGCGAAGACACCATGATAGGCATTGGGTTCACGATCTTCTTTTTTTGCCAGTGCGGTATCATAAATTTCTTGATTCTTAAGCACCCGAATGACTTCAATCATTGCCATGGGATCGTAACCGCTTTTAGCTAAGTACTCAGCACCGAGTCGATCAGATTCCAATTCATTTTCACGACCATAACCACGAATAAGTGCCACACCTATTGAGTTGAGTAAATTTCCTGCGCCATAAAAGTTAGCTTGAGAGGCGAGTATTGCCGCAAAAAAACCTGTCGCTGCAGCAGCACTTTGCTGACGTACGGCATGGCGTGCCGTGACGTGCCCAATTTCATGTCCTAATACTGCCGCCAATTCGGCTTCATCGGAAAGATAGGCGAGTAAGCCACGCGTTATGTAGATATAGCCACCGGGCAGGGCGAAGGCATTGATGTCATCGGTATCCAAGACGGTAAAACGAAAAATCAAATTGCGACGATGGCTGTTTGCCGCAACGCGTTCACCCACTTTTTGTACATATTCCTGTAGCGGCGGCGCATCGTATAAACCATAACGCTGAATAATTTTGGAGTGATTCTGGCGGCCAATAGCAATTTCTTCATCTTCTGACATCAATACAAAATCAGATTCACCGGTCACGGGGTTAACGGCACAGCCGCTTAAGGCAATGAGTAAAACAATAATGATGGTACGTAACAGCGGATGAATAGACATGGGGTTAGTGTCATGTCATACGAGGTATAGGTCAAGCCTCTCCGCTTAGGGCAGTACTTCTAGGGCAAAGCGACTGCGTAAGCGCATACGTAATTCGCCTTTACGATCATACAGCCAACCTTTACCAATAATTGTTCTACCAAGTAAGTCACGGGGATTAAAGGTGTTAAATAAAGGCAGGTCATTTTTTTCAATTCGAAACGCCACTTTGCCTGGCAGGTTAAGCCAGATATTGCGACGGCCTTCACCGATACGAATAACCTTTCCTGAAATGCGATGGTAGCCACGACTACGACGACTTAAATTTTGGCTGTGAGTGAGTTTATATCGATCTAATTGCCAAAGGTGTTTATTGGCAGCTTGAGCCTGTTTTTCTGCGCGTGAATAGCAGTCGAGCCCGTCAAGGTTTGGTGGTACAGCAAAAAGTGTCGCTAAGCCATCTTGGAGTAATTGTGCTGAGAGGCTAGTACCGTCTTGGCTATAGAGATGGGCGAGTAGTCGGCCATAGCGATCACGTTTTTCTGCATCGAGTTTCAGGCTAATTTTATTGTTGCTAACAGCAACAATTTGCCTTAATCGATCACGGGCTTGTATCGCGAATGCCTGGTTAGGGCGACCCTTGCGAGCCAGTTCAGGGGTATCAATGCCAATGAGGCGGACTTTCTCACCATTTTTCAGGGTTAAGGTATCGCCATCATGGACATAACGAACCTGTACTTGTTCATCAATGTGGCTTGCGGGGCAAAGTGGTGCGGCTTGCACCGCTAGCGGGAATAGCAGCCAATAAAAAAGGCGCCCAGTAATGAGCGCCTTTATAAGCAGTGAAGACTGCATGCAAATTAAGCTTTGCGTCGACCGTACTTCTGCTTGAATTTATCAACACGACCTTCTGTATCCAGCAATTTTTGCTTGCCAGTAAAGAACGGATGGCATTCTGAGCAGACTTCGATAGTCAGGCTGTCTTTGCCGACAGTTGAATTTGTTTCAAAGCTGTTACCACAGCTGCAAGTGACCTTAACGGCCTCATATGAAGGATGAATTTCTGGCTTCATTGTCCTGTTTCCTCAGAATCGATGCGTCCCTGTGACGCAGTGTTAAGGGCGCGCATAATACGGAAAACTGCCGCGTTCGGCAAGTAGAAGATGTCAGCTAAGTTCGCCGTCTTCTTCTAAGTGTGGCTGGAAGGGCAAAATACGGGCATTAAATCGAGGTTCTGGGCTATTAAAGGTGCCGCTAGCAAGTGATTTAAGTGACTCTACCATACCATCTTCACCGGCTAATTGATCCCACATCATGCTGTAAATGGTTTGGCAAGCAGCCATCGGTGTTTTACTGTGCTCACGAATCATATCGATACGCCATTGCAGACCCGTTAAGCGTTGTCGGGTGTGAGAGGGAACGGAGTCGAGAAAACCTTGAATAGCCGCTGTACGGGCTGCTTCAAAGCGGTCTGGGTCATTGATGGCAAGATCGAGCCACTCATCAAATCCCATCTGTTTTGCTACGCTAGTCTTTGTCATTATTCAGCTCCACAGGCACTTATCATCTCGCCTAAAATCGCATCTGTCAAAGCATTGTTTATAAAATAACCACTTAAATATACTTTTACCTTATAAATTATATGGTTATATATGAACAAAGATCGGTGTAATTTAAGGTTTTGGTTGTGATGCCGATGTTTGGAAAGCGGGTTGGGATTAACTTCAGGAATAATTGAGCTATCAAAAGAGCTTAGTGAGGATAAGGATATGGCAAAAAGTAAATCGGACAGAACCAAGCCTGACATTACTGTTATAAGACATTCACTAGCTAATCGGCTTGAATATTCGGTTGGTAAAGATCTGTCTACAGCAACGCCACATGATTGGTTGAATGTGGCGAGTTACGTGGTTCGAGATCGTCTCATGGAGCGCTGGATTAAGACCATGCGAAGTTACTATACGCATGATGTAAAACGTGTTTATTACCTTTCACTCGAATTTTTAATGGGTCGTACTTTGATGAACGGTATGCTTAATCTCGGTATGCGCGATGAGTGTGAAAAATCACTACACGACGTCGGTGTCGACATGGAAGAGATTCGTGCTCTAGAGCCTGATGCAGGGTTGGGCAATGGCGGACTAGGCCGACTTGCTGCTTGCTTCCTCGATTCATTAGCGACATTACAAATGCCTGGTTACGGATATGGGATCCGTTATGAATATGGCATGTTTAATCAGCGCATTGAAAATGGTTGGCAAGTAGAGCATCCAGATAACTGGTTGCGTTATGGCAATCCATGGGAATTTCCTCGTGCAGAAGTTTTGTACCCCATTAAATTTGGTGGACATGCCGTTGAATTTTGCGATGAACATGGCTGTATGCGCCATCATTGGGTGGATGCAGAAGAAGTCATGGCAATGGCGGTTGATACCCCTGTGCCCGGTTACCAAAATGGGACTGTGAATAATATGCGTTTGTGGTCGGCAAAGGCATCGCGCGATTTTGATTTAAAATATTTTAACGAAGGTAACTATATAAAAGCGGTTGCTGAAAAAAACGAATCTGAAAATCTTTCTAAAGTTCTCTACCCTGATGACACGACCATCATGGGGCAAGAACTTCGTTTAAAACAGCAATACTTTTTTGTTAGTGCCTCGTTGCAAGATATTTTAAATCGCCACGGGCGTAATCATGAAGGTTTATTGGAACTAGCCGACAAAGTCGCGATTCAATTAAACGATACACATCCTGCCATAGCTATTGCAGAATTAATGCGCATATTGGTCGACGTACATGTTATGCCATGGGATCAAGCATGGCAGATGTGCGGAAAAATATTTTCATATACTAATCACACCCTATTGCCTGAAGCATTAGAAACGTGGCCAGTGCCATTGTTTAAATTGGTATTACCTCGTCACTTAGAAATTATATATGAAATTAATCACCGTTTTCTTAATGACGTGATGCATCAATACCCTGGTGATATGGAAAAATTACAGCGCATGTCGATTATTGATGATAGCGGTGAAAAGTGGGTGCGTATGTCACATCTCGCCATCGTTGGCAGTCATAAAGTGAATGGTGTATCCGCTATTCATACAGAATTAATGCGTCAGACTATATTTTCAGAGTTTGATGAATTTTATCCAGATAAAATTATAAACATCACCAATGGTATTACCCCTCGGCGTTGGTTAAATCAAGCCAACCCAGATTTGGCAAGATTAATTAGCAGTAAGATAAAGGGCAATTGGCTTACGCAATTGTCGCGTCTTGAAGAACTCATGCCGTATGCAGAAGATATTGAATTTCATAAGCAGTTCATGAAAGTGAAATATAATAACAAACATGATCTAGCGAAAAAGATTGAAATGAATCTTGGTGTAAAAATAGATCCGTCATCTATGTTTGACGTACAAGTAAAACGTATTCATGAATACAAAAGACAATTGTTAAATTTGCTACATGTTATTACGCGCTACAATATGATCCGCCGAGGGGATATTAATGAACTAGTGCCGCGCACCGTTATTTTTAGTGGCAAAGCTGCACCCGGTTATGCGATGGCAAAGTTGATCATTAAATTAACTAACGATATCGCAGATATTGTAAACAATGACCCAGCTGTTATGGGCATGTTGCGAATTGTTTTTATTCCTAACTATGATGTATCAACCGCCGAAGATATCATTCCTGCTGCCGATCTTTCTGAGCAAATATCATTAGCAGGCATGGAAGCCTCTGGTACCGGTAATATGAAACTCGCGCTTAATGGTGCGATGACGATTGGCACACAAGATGGTGCCAATATTGAAATTGCTCAAGCAGTGGGTGCTGAAAACATATTTAGTTTTGGCATGACAACGGATCAAGTAAGCCAGCAATGGCAACAGGGTTATTTCCCGCGTGACTTTTATAATAAAGATCAACGCTTACGCGAGGTCATAGATATGATCGGTGCGGGTTATTTTTCACACGATGATCTTAATCGCTATAAACCGATTGTTGATATGTTGCTGGAACATGATCAGTACATGCTCTGTGCTGACTATGCGAGTTATATTGAGGCACAATTACGAGCCGACAAATTGTATGACGATCCGCATGCATGGGCTAGAAGTGCGATTAAAAATGTTGCCAAGATGGGGCACTTATCCAGTGATCGAGCTATTCAAGAATATGCAGAGAAGGTTTGGGGCATTGAAGCAGTAAGAGAATAATTCGCGTAGTACGAAGGATCAATATAACCTTATGCTTAGCCAATGTTGGTATGTACTAGTCATATATTCTAAAAATATAAGAAATTATGAACGAAAACGTATTATTTACCGTACTGGTACTGTTAGCGATGTCGATTATTACCGTCATCGTATTAAAACGTATTAATTTACCTCCCATCCTTGCTTATTTATTCGTAGGCATAGCCGTAGGCCCCCATGCAATTGGCTTGGTTGAACATGAAGAATCGATTCATCTGCTTGCTGAAATTGGTGTTGTTTTTCTTCTTTTCTCCATTGGGCTCGAGTTTTCATTGGCTCAATTAATTGCAATGAAAAAAGCAGTGTTAGGACTCGGTACCACTCAAGTCGTGCTAACAACCTTTGCGGGGATGGGTGTCGCACATTTAATTGGTATTAGCTGGGAAGGTTCGATTGTCGTGGGTGGTGCGGTAGCGCTATCTTCTACTGCGATTGTAGCCAAACAATTAACCGAACAACTTGAGATGCATTCAAGGCACGGCCGTTTAGCACTGGGTGCTTTGTTATTTCAAGATCTTGCCGTTGTTCCTTTTTTGGTCATCATTCCCATTTTAGCAGGTGGAACAGAAGGCAGCATAAGTACTGAACTATTGTTTGCGTTGGCAAAGGCCGTGATTGCTTTCATTATCATGAGTGCACTAGGACGCTGGGTCTTACGCCCCGTATTTCATACGGTCGCATCCGTTCATTCCGCGGAGTTGTTTACGCTAACCGTTATTTTTATCGCTTTAACGGCGGGGGGCATAACACATGTACTGGGTTTGTCGGCGGCAATGGGAGCATTTTTAGCGGGTATTATGCTAGGTGAGTCTGAATATCGGCATCAAATTGAAATTGATATTCGTCCATTTCGTGATGTATTCATGGGATTGTTTTTTATCACGATTGGCATTCAGCTAGATGTTAGTTTATTGCCAGAGATTTGGCCTAAGGCATTGTTGCTACTGGCGATGCTGGTTGTCGGTAAAGGCATACTGGTGATGTTGATTAGTCGTTCTATGGGCTACGATAATGCAGTAGCAACGCGTACAGCATTGGTACTGGCACAGGGTGGTGAGTTCGGTTTCGCACTGTTGGCGTTGGCATTAAATCGACAATTAATGTCAGTGCTAGATGCTCAGGCAATATTGGCGGCTATTATTGCCAGTATGATTCTGGCGCCAATACTAATTCGTGAGAATGGTGCCATTGTCAAAAGGATATTTGGGCGCAGCTATCTTAAAGGGCGCCAGTCGCATGAGAAAGAAATCTTAGATGCATCGTTAGATTTAAAAAATCACGTTATCATTGCAGGTTATGGGCGTGTTGGACAAAACCTGGCTTCATTTCTAAGGCAAGAAGGCATTGAGTACGTCGGCCTAGATTTAGATCCCGTTATTGTAAGAGAAGCCTACGAAGCAGGTGACCGCGTTTATTATGGTGATGCCACACATGCCTCTATGCTCCGTGCGGCGGGTGTACGGCGTGCTAAAGCAATGATCATTACCGCTTTTGATAATTACACGGCGATTAAAATAATCAAGACGGCACATGAAAAAAATCCTGATTTAGCCATAATTGTGCGCACCAAAGATGATTTATATTTAGATGAGCTAGATCAGGCCGGGGCACATCATGTTGTACCGGAAAAACTGGAATCGAGCATGATGTTAGCCGCTAACCTCCTGGAATTATTAGATGTGCCAGCAGAAGAAATAGCGCATCTTATTGATAAAACCCGAGCCGATCATTATTACAATCTCCGTGGTTATTTCCATGGCGAACAAGCAGAGAGTGTTGAAGATCTTGCAGAGGATCATTACCGCCGCCATACCGTTGTACTGACATCAGGATCCCAGACCATCGGTAAAACTATTGCAGAATGTCATTTAGGTGAAATGGGTATTAGTATCTTATCTATAAAACGAGATAACGTACGAGGCGAAGATCCAAACCCTAATATGATATTAAGAGAGGGCGATGCACTGTTGCTTGAAGGGGGTACGGAAGAACTTGAATTAGCCGAAGAAAAGTTACTTAGAGGGGATTGAGTGCATTTTTCAGAGTAAGTCCATTGCATAACGTATAACGTAGCAGGAAGGGCACGAAAAAAATTATTAAATTCATCGTAAGTCATGAGAATGTGGGAAAGTGAATGGCTTGATACATCCTGTATGGTTAGATGATTTTACTAGCATTAGTTTAATGATTGAATATGTTCAATTATTTTATCCTGGATTTTAATTAGGTGATCAATCATTTCTTTTTCTTCGCGTAGATCACCAACTGATTCAATTAACCCTGCCTGTATAGCTTGAAATAATTTAATGACATCAGATTTGTTAACTTCTTCGTCGCTTAGTTTGCACATCCAAACATCGGCACCTGTGGCAGATATTTCCATCATTCGATCAAAGTTTAAACTATCATTTCCAAAAAATTTTCCAATTAATGTATCACCACCTTGCAATATAACTGACACAGTTAGAAGAGCCTCTTTGACCTCGCCAAGAGTATCTTCAGCCGTTGACGCATAGATTGGCCCAATAGATTCTAATAAGCTCGACCATTCACTATTTTTTTTCCCGCTTAACATTATTGCAGCCATCGGAGTTGTTACTAATAGCTTATAGCTAGGGTTGTTCATTTTTTTTGAATGCATACCGATATTATTTTCTTTCATCATATCCTTCTTTGTCGCCGGTTGAACTAACCTGCGCGGTGTTTTTTCGCGTCCGTGTTGAGTGCTTTGTTAGCCATAATGTCGTGTAAACCACCAGAAACATATTTGTGAAGAACACTAGACACTAACGTCTGATAAGGGATCCCTTCTTCAAGTGCACGCCGTTGTAGTGATTCAAGATCACGGCTTGAAATTCTGATATTAATACGTTTATCTTTTTTAAATGTTTCTTTGGCCGCAGCTTGTAACATTTTCTTTCGTTTAGGCGTAAGAATAGATTTGAATTTACCCGCTTCAAAATCTTTAAGGATCTGCTTTTCTTCTTTACTAAGTTTAGATTCGCTCATTGTGATTCTCCTAAGTATGCCTTTGTCGCTTTTCGGCTAGGAATAACAGTTTTCAAAAATATTTCTTTCGCATTTTCTACATAAGGAACCAAATAAACGTAATCATCTATATTGATAAGAAAAATACGTTGATTTGGATATTTGTCATTATTCGGATGTTCGATATCATCCAATAAAGCACCTTGCTGTAAATAGAAAACAACATCCTCAAATGAAATACCACGTTCTGAAATAAGCTGTTGATTTTTAGTGGAATTCCAATTTATAGGCTTCATGAGTTAAATAATAGCACGTATGTGTGCCTATTGTCATCATTTTGATATGTGTTATGGTGGTTAACGCTTTAATAACCTGAAATTTTTTCTTGCAGCCTATTTTTAGGCCGTAAGAAAAAATGGTCAGCATTAATTTACATGTTAGGCTCTTATGTATTTTATTTGCTCGCTAACATATTTCTGAAAATCTTCTTCATTTATACCCGAAGCTGTTCTTACGTTTTCAGACATTTTTGTCACTATTTTATCGGCTTCTCGCAAAGAATCATATATTTCTTGTAGCTCTGTGGTCATTTCTTTGCAACCAGAAATACTTAAAAGCTTTTCACCATTTTTAGAAAAGAAATGATGAGCTAAGTAATTTCTTTTGTCTCTATATTCTATAAGAATTTCTTCAAATTCTTTTGAAACAGTAAAATGTTTTTTCATTTCATTAAGCAATTGACCAAGTGTTTTCTTACTTAGTGAGATATCTAAATCATCTAGTTTCTCAATTGAGCAATTTGGGTCGGCTAACCTTGCTTGGCCTATTAAAAGAATGACTAATTCTACTTCAAATAATTGTGCTGCATAGGCTGCGCTACCAAACCAAGCAAAAACATCTTTTCTTATTTCTTCATCTTGATTCATGATTGGATCTTTTGAGCCTAACGCCCGCGTAAAGCGCGCG
>CAZIWG010000010.1:0-24497 GCA_964542925.1 uncultured Granulosicoccaceae bacterium
GAGTAATAGGTTCCAGAGACGTATTTAGAGTAATAGGTTCCAAGTAATAGGTTCCAAGTAATAGGTTCCAGAGACGTATTTAAAAAGCACTTAATAAATTAGGTCAGTACCTTTAAAATTGTCGGCTTCGGGTCAACAGCAGCCATTTATCATCCTCTCAAAGAAGCCTTTCAGACCTCTTTATCTGGGTTCTGCCATTTGCCTTTTCTAATGGCTCAAAGCTATTGGCAAGCCCCACAAACCCCATAGATGTAAAGACAGTGATCCGTTATCTGAAACCCCGCTTTTGTGGCAATATCTTTTTGACGCTGTTCAATGGTTTCGTCGACAAACTCTTCGACCTTACCGCATTTCACGCAAACAATATGATCATGATGCGAGCCTTGATTCAGCTCAAACACCGAATGACCTTCATCGAAATGATGCCGTGTGACCAAACCGGCTGCTTCAAACTGGGTTAAAACACGATAAACTGTGGCTAAACCAACTTCTTCACCCTCTTCTAATAGATGTTTGTACACATCTTCCGCACTAAGGTGACGAGTTGGACTATTTTCCATAATTTCAAGGATTTTAATACGAGGCAGGGTGACTTTTAGCCCTGCTTTCTTGATATCTGCACTTTCCATGCGGGAAGCCTCGTGTTTAAGAAGGAATTAAGTTAAAATCGATTCAACGACAAGATAATGTAATACATTCGCAAATGCAAAAGATTCTCATTTCAGTATTGGTTCTGCCTCTTCTCTCTGCTTGTTCGGACTGGTCACTACCCGAACTACCTGATGCGGTGCCTGATGTTATTCATAAAATTACCATTCAACAAGGCAATATTGTTAATCAAGCCATGGTGAATAAACTCAGACCGGGTATGGCAAAACGTCAGGTTCGCTTTATTATGGGTTCACCCATGATTAATGACACCTTCCATAATAACCGTTGGGATTACATCTATCGCATTCATCGCAGTACCCATGCGCCAACTGAAAAAACCCGTGTTTCATTGTTTTTCAAACAAGATAAACTTGCTCGCATTGAAGGTGATATGCGCCCAATGCCCGTTGAAGACGAAGAAAAGAAAACTGAAGTGGTTGAAGTGCCATACCAAGAACGAAACGTAGGTATTTTTGATCGTGTACTTGGCACTGTTGGTTTAGAACGAGAGGATGCCCTGCCTCCTAGCAGTGGCGGTGGACATAGCCACTAAGGGACTGTTTTAGTTTTAACCGTTCCACTGCCTTTACGCATTTGCTTGCCCTTCGCGGCTCTTTCCTTACGCACTTGTTTCGGGTCGGCAATGAGCTTTCTATAGATTTCCACCCGATCACCTTCGCGCAATGCCGTATTGGCTTTTTTTAATTTACCAAAGATACCAACCTTTGCTGTTTCAATATCAATTTCCGGAAATTCATCCAAAATAGCTGACTGTTTCACTGCCTCTAATAACTCAGTACCTTCCGCCACTTGCATTGGAATAATGCGTTGAATATCGGGCAAGGCATAGGCCACTTCAATATTAATCAGTTTATCGTTTTCCATAAACCTCAACCGCCCTCATTGTAAATGCATCCACCATTGTGTTGGTAATTTGACTAAATACGGGACCGATGGTCATCGCTAACAATTTATTAGAAAATTCAAATTCAATATCAAACATAATTTTACTCGCCGTTTCACTTAATACTTCAAAACGCCAGAAGCCTTCAAGGTGACGAAATGGTCCTTCAATTAAACGCATTTCAATCATCTTGCCTTGTTGCAATCGATTAAGTGTCGTAAAAGTTTTTTTAATCCCACTACGTGACAATAAAATACTTGCCTTCACTTCATCATCATTTCGCTCAATGACTTCTGTTCCACCACACCAAGGTAAAAATGTGGGATAGGCTTCAATATCATCAACCAATTTATACATTTCTAATGCTGTATAAGGGACTAAAGCACTTTTATTAATTATAGGCATAAGTTATTTTTAACCAAATATCGCATCGACAATACCAATGCCCTTTAAAAATACAATCGTCACCGCAATCGGTGCAACAATTTTAACAAGGAATTGCCAAATGCGATAACCTATGTGCATCCGGTCATGAATGTCTAATTCATGCATAGACGTTTCACGACGTAACACCCAACCCACAAAAACAGCAATTAATACGCCGCCCAATGGCAACATAATATTCGCTGTTAGGTAATCGAGCAGATCGAACATTGTTTTATCTTCAAAAATTGAAATGCCTGCCAACGGTTTATAGTCAGACAAAATATTAAATGAAAACACAGTCAACAAACCCACCAACCACGTTAGCATACCCATAATAACCGAAGCATAAACACGCGTATGCCCACGATTCTCAACCAGCCACGCCACTGCAGGTTCAATGAGTGAAATAGACGAACTCCATGCAGCAAACACTAATAATATAAAAAACAGTGCGCCAAAAAATGCCCCGCCCGGCATATGACCAAAGGCAATCGGTAAGGTTTGAAAAATCAAACCCGGTCCTGAACCTGGCTCAAGCCCGTTAGAAAAAACAATTGGGAAAATAATTAAGCCCGCCACTAACGCGACCAAGGTATCCATCAGCGCAATAATAATAGATGTTTTAGCAATAGAAATATCTTTAGGAAGATAGGAACCGTAAACCATGATCGCCCCCATGCCTAAACTCAAGGTAAAGAAAGCATGCCCCATTGCGGTTAACACACCATTCGCTGAAATTTTGGAAAAATCAGGATTAAATAAAAACTCTGCGCCTCGAGCAAACTCACCCGTATTCATTGCGTAGCCTAACAAGATAATCAAAATCACAAATAATGCTGGCATTAAAAAGCGTACAGATTTTTCTAGACCGCCACTCACACCTCTTGATACCACGGCCATGGTCATCACAATAAAGATAGTATGCCAAGCGAGTAATTTTTCAGGGTCAGCGATAAATTGATTAAATAGGCTACCTGCGCCATCCGCCGTAACACCCACAAACAAGCCGCTGCCCGTTCTAAACACATAGGCTAATGCCCAGCCGGCTATGACACTGTAGTAGGACAAGATTAAAAAACCGGCAATAACGCCTGCCCAACCGAGGTATTTCCAAAACCGACTCGCCCCAACCTCTTCTGCCAAACTTCGCATCGTATTAATGGGGCTTTGGCGACCACGACGACCCAACATCACTTCTGCCATCATAATCGGGATGCCAATACTGGCGATACATATAAGGTATATAAGAACAAAGGCACCGCCGCCATTCTCACCGGTGATATAGGGGAATTTCCAGATATTACCCAAACCCACCGCCGAACCGGTTGCAGCCAAAATAAACGCAAACCGCCCTGACCATTCACCATGCATAGATGTACGAGGAGATGACATAAGTAACCTTTTCACTAAATTATCGTTATTATTTTGCCATTGTCGGTGAAATCATGCTGCGGCTCAAGGCTATGCTGCGTATAATATACGTCATGGCGAAGTCAAAAAAGAAAAAACAGCCCAGTAGCACCATCGCACTGAACAAGAAATCACGACATGATTACCTGTTAGAAGACCGTATTGAAGCGGGTTTAGTGCTGGAGGGCTGGGAAGTAAAGAGCATGCGTGAAGGGCAAGCCAGCATTGCCGACAGCTTTGTGCTGCTCAATAATGGTGAGGCATTTTTACATGGCTCCCACGTTAGTCCGTTGATATCTGCCTCAACACACATCAATCCTGTGCCTAACCGTACCCGTAAATTACTATTACATGCCGAACAACTGCATAAACTCACTGTTTCCGTTGATCGTAAAGGTTATTCAATTATCCCTACTGCCTTATATTGGTCGCATGGCAAAGTTAAGCTGGAAATTGCGCTAGCCAAAGGGAAGAAACATCACGATAAGCGAGCTGCTGAAAAGAGCCATGACTGGGCACGTGAGAAGAACCGAATCCTCAAGCACAGCTAACCCCCTCTTCATTACGGGCGCGTTCGCAATAACGATATGAGCGAAAAAACTCGCCGCCAACTTGAAACCCCTCTATAATCCCCCATGTAGTACGTAAGACTTTGGGGGCGACATGGCTTCGACGTGGATTACAAAACCCAAGGTGCATGCAGAGGGTGTAATAAACCTCTTAAATCCTTATTACAAACTTATAGTTGCCAACGACGACAACTACGCACTAGCAGCTTAAACCCCTGCGAATGCCCTCGGCCTGATGTGTGCTTATGCGCTCAGTAAACCGGGGTCGACTCACATAAGATCGCGCTGAAATCTGTCCGGAATGGATGCGTTAAAACCTAACGGAATCGTCTTGTATCTTCCCTGCCTGTTGGGTAGTGCATGATTAAATTAATAAGCAGGATAAGCATGTAGAGCCGAAGGCGGAGGATTTGCGGACGCGGGTTCGATTCCCGCCGTCTCCACCAATGCAAACCCCGATCGATTTTCGATCGGGGTTTTTTATTGCTACTATAAAAAATAAATTATTTGCAAGGATGCAAAAATGACTATCTACAAGAAAACTAACTATTCAATGTCAAAATAGCTTGTAGCCCGCCTTCTGGTTTATTCACTAAACGCAAATCACCGCCATGCGATAATGCAATGTTACGGGCGATACTTAATCCCAAACCAGTTCCGCCTGTTTCTCTATTTCGTGAATCTTCTAAACGGTAAAAAGGTTCAAATACAGTTTGTAATTTATCATCTGGAATACCCGTACCTGAGTCAGAGACAATAATTATTAAACATTGGGCATTTTGTTCTGTTGTTACATGAACATCACAAGCATATTTAAGTGCGTTCTCTACCAGATTGCTTACACAACGTTTTAACGCCATGGGTCTGGCTCGACAATGTCTTGATTCACAGATATCTAATTCAACATGCTGTCCTAGTTCCGCGACATCATCTTTAATCGCTTCAAGTAGCGCGCAAACGTCAATAGGTTGGAGTTTTTCGTGTGTGTCGTCAGCACGCAGAAAGTCGAGTGTTTCAGTGGCAATAGATTGCATTTCATCTAAGTTTTTAATGAAACTATCGCGTTGCTGTTGATCATCCAGCATTTCAGCACGTAGTCGCATTCGCGTGATAGGTGTTTTTAAATCGTGTGAAATAGCAGTAAGTAACCGAGCCCTATCTTCAATAAAATTTTGCAAACGAGACTGCATAAAGTTAAAAGCTTTCGCCGCATGCTTGACTTCTGTCGCACCTATTTCAGACAACGGTGGTTGATTGATGTTACTGCCTAGTTTATTTGCTGCTTGCGTTAACATAGTAAGTGGTCTTGTTACCCAGCGTACTGCTAACAATGAAATAAATAATACGGTAACAATTAATACCGCCAATGTGATTAATAGCCGCGTTGAATCAGCAAATACTTCTTCAGCAATGCTGTTTTCAAATGAAACCCATGTGCCATCACTTAATTTTACTTGAGCATAAAATACTAATGCATCGGGCAGCCCCATGCCCGTACCTTGCATGTGCTGCATGTTATGTTCACCCATTGCATGCACATTTTGATCATTGTGTTGCGGTTGATCGCTCACGGCAACTCGAAGTTCATAAGAACTACCCAACTGTCGGCTTAAGCGCTGACGAAATTCTTCTGCCGGCCAATTTGTTTCTGATTGAGGTGGTGATTGCCATTCGGCTGCTGTTAAGGAAACACGCAATGGATCGACATTTAAAATAGCGATCAATCTTTCGCGTTCTTCTTGGCTGGCTTCATCTAACAAACGTACAATCTCAGCAATACGTTCCGAACTTGATAAACCACTCGCTTGAAATAAACGTTGCCCACGATCATAAAATTGAATAGCGGTGCTAGTGAGCTGAACTAGTAACAAACCCGAAAATAAAATCAGTGCCATCCTGCCGAACAATGATTGGGGAAGCAAACGCACTATGGCGTGTCCCGCACTTTTTCCGTAAACACATAACCTGCGCTACGGACTGTTTTTATTAATTTTGGCTCGCGGCTATCATCATTTAGCCTCTTCCGTAATCGCCCCACTTGAACATCAATGCTCCGATCGTAGGGGGTTGCCTGTTTACCACTGAGAAATTCTAACAACTGATCGCGACTTAAAATACGATTAGGGCGATCGAGGAATATTTGTAGCAACCGATATTCACCGCCACTTAATGGTACAACGACTTTATCATCCGAAATTAAATGCCTTGCTACGGTATCCAACGTCCAAGTTGAAAAATACAGTTTCTCAGCGTCAGCAGGTTTCTCATTACCCTCTGGATATGCACGTGAACGACGCAACACACTATTAATACGTGCCAGCAATTCTCTTGGGTTAAATGGTTTTGCAAGATAATCATCAGCACCTATTTCTAAGCCAATAATCCTATCGGTTTCTTCACCCAGCGCAGTCAGCATAATCACAGGAATTTTCTTATCTGCAGATAATTTGCGACACAGACTCAAGCCATCTTCACCGGGCATCATTATATCCAGTACAATAATATCTATTGATGTGGTTTCCAGTACACGCCACATATCCTTACCATCCGTCGCTGTTGTAGCTTGTAATCCGTGCTTTTTAAGGTAGGTCTTAAGTAATTCACGAATTTCAGCATCATCATCGACAACTAAAACATGATCTTTTGTGTTTTTGCTTTTCATAGCCTTACTTTATACCTGTTTTAGCGATCCGTTCGACATACTTTTGTAACGTATTGTAACAAACCAGTGATTAAACAGATTATGTTACAAAAATCTTCTTTTGAGACATCCCTCTGTTACAAGATGCTGCTTAAATAACAATCGTAGGCAGAATATATATCTTAACAAAAGGAGAATCATCATGAATACTAAAACAGCATTGAAAGCAGTTCTAGCCACCGTAGCTGGTTTAAGCTTAACCATGGCAGCGGTTGCTTTTGCACAAGACGGTCATATGGGTGGCACTCAAAATACAGCTAGTAGTATGGGCGGTATGATGGGACAAACTACCCAACAAACCACAACAGAGCATGGTGGCATGGGTATGGGCATGGGTAGCAGCATGCGCGAACAGACCAATCATGGATCTGCACCTGCAACCACAGATCACCATGCAAATAGTAATCAAAAAACTAATGACTACCCTTGTCATGGCGATACAAAAACCAAGGGCTAATAATTAGCTTAACACAACAAAGAGCCCGGATTATCCGGGCTCTTTTTTACGTGTCAGTCATAATTCTAATCTATCACTATTACATCGTAATAATTCGACCTAATTGTTCTACATAAGGGTCCAGTATCTCATCATGTTCGCCAACAATGGCAAAACTACCTCGTAGTGTAGGAATCACCACGCCATGAAAACGTTGGTCAGCCATTTCCAAGCGCTTGGTCACTTTCTCAAAAGGCATAATTAAAACGGTAACAGGGCCAAACTTACCTTGAATAATGAGATGTGCACCATCACGTTTTCTAATATCACAATTGCCCGCGTAATTAACTTTGCCAAATGTTCCACTGACTTTCATATTAAGCTTACTAAAGATAGTTTGCAGTTTAGTACCACCCACATTGAGGTGATCTTTTAAGTGCTTAGCTTCATTATGAACATGTGATAGAACCAACTGATCAACAGGTTGCGTATTAGGTAAAAACTGCACCCCTATCATTATCCCCATAGCTAAAACAAAACTAGCGGCAATCGCATAAATTCGACGTTGTTTTGTTTGCAACTGAACTTTACCTGTACTTTGCGCCAAGAGAATTCTTGATGCCAAACCTTCAGGGACTTCAACTTTCATGGTGTCAACTAATTGTTGCTCAAAAACCAAC
The DNA here is from genome assembly GCA_964542925.1 of uncultured Granulosicoccaceae bacterium. Classification (GTDB taxonomy): domain Bacteria; phylum Pseudomonadota; class Gammaproteobacteria; order AKS1; family AKS1; genus Sulfuriflexus. The sequence goes on from CAZIWG010000010.1 coordinate 7,778, forward strand.
TGATCTTTTTTAAATGCCGCGCATGCGTTACAACTTCGAACATGTTCGTGTAACGCCTCTGGCAAATTCCGAGGTTCGGTTAAGATGGCACGCCTAGCGTCAAGACAATTCATTTCATTCACCTACTGCTACCTAAAGCATGACTGTTTTCTGATGTTTCTATCAATTTACGCATTTTTTGTCGAGCTCTAAACAAACGCGTCATCACCGCTTTAACTGATATATCCATTATGTCTGCTATTTCATTGCACGAATAACCACCCAATACTTGTAATAACAACGGCTGCTTATAATCATCATGCAAAATTTCAAGCGATTTCTGCAACGACATACTTTCAACTAAAGAGTCATGACAAGCCACCTCAATGAGCTGATCTGGCTCCACTTCATCGATAACGAAGTTTTCCGGGCGTTTTCGTTCAAAACGACGTGCATTTTCTCTGCGCAAGATAGTAATTAACCACGCCTTCGCTGAACGACTATCTTTCAGACTTGATAATGACTTCCATGCGCGCAAATAAGTCTCTTGCACTAATTCCTCCGCCACGTCTGTACTGTGTGTCAACCACACGGCATAACGATATAAATCGGTAGAATATGAGCTTACCAGCGCTTCAAACTGTGTTTGTTTAGGTTCCATGACTTATAAGACCGTTGATTAGTGAAAATCTTTCATCAATATTGAAAATAATTTAAAAAAATTATTCCCTTAATAAAGACACTGACTTTCTTTACAAACAATATAACTGTACTTGTTTGCCCAGAGAAAAAATAAATTAAAATAAATTGAAATAATTTCTTGTTCGTGAAGGTCTTTTCTCACAGGTATGCAAACCATACCACTACATTTTTATACTACGAGGAGAACAACATGAACAACTATACAATTAAATTACTATCACTAACATCTATAGCATTAACATTCGGATTAATTAACAATATTGCGAACGCAGAAACATTTGAGTTCGCTGGTAACAAATATACCGTCCAAGAACACCAAAACACTCAACACGTCGTTACCGATCAATTTGAGTTCGCTGGTAATAAATATGTTATCACTAAAGCCAAGCGCACTCAGGGCAGTTCTGATTTGGCAGCATTAGAATTACATGAAGCTGATAACGAACTTATCTATGGTGATGACGATATGAGCATTGTTTTAACCGGTGCTAAATAGTCAATTTTATTTATCAGGTTACACGCATGGTGTAGCCTGATAGTAAAACCTAAGCACCCGAGCAATGGCTTAACTCTAGTTGTGGCGGATCTAAATTAAATGTAAAGGGTGCAGCTTGGCGCAACACACTGAGGCCCAATACACATCTTGCATCACCTTCAATAACAGCTACTTCAATATTCTCAAAATGGCACGTTCCACCAATATCTAAACGACTAATTCTATAAACAGGCACATCAATACTCGTGCCGTCTGCCAAAACGCCAACCATTGAACGAATAAAGGTCGCCTGGTCTTTTTTCAATAATTTATTTAACGTATGCCTTGAAATTGTGACATGACTCGCACCTGTATCAATAACAAATTCCTCACTTATCTCGTCAGCAATTTTCACCTTTACATAAAAGGTAGCCGTATCATGCTGAACCATTGGTATGACTTGTTGCGAGTCTGCCAGCACATTGAACGAAAAACCGAATAACAAAATGAACAATAATTTGCGCATACAAACTTCTCCAACAAACTGCTGATTAGTTTAAACAGCACGTCCGTATGCCCTGCTATTAACAACAACTATACCCTTAGTCATATTCAAGTTCATCACTTGTTGTTACAATACTGCATCTTGTTGATTACAAAGCCCTAAACCATGCTTATTGCTATTGGAATAATACTTATAGTTGCCCTTATCTTCGGCCCGCAATACTGGGTTAGCCATGTATTGAAAAAATATAGCAATATCCAAGAACACTTTCCAGGAACAGGTGGTGAACTTGCTAGGCATCTCATCGACACCTATAAGCTACAAGGCGTAAAAGTAGAAAAGACCAACATGGGTGACCATTACGACCCAACCGACAAGGTCGTGCGTTTATCATCAGAGTATTTTAATGGGAAATCATTAACAGCCATTGCCGTGGCCGCACATGAAGTGGGCCATGCCATTCAACACCATAACGGCTACCTACCCTTTGAATTACGACAACGCATCGTTAGTATTGCTATCGGCGCCGAAAAGCTGGGTGCGATGGCAATGATCGCACTTCCGTTTATAACACTTATCTCTCGCTCACCACGTATTGCTATGATTATGTTTTTTATCGCCATCGGCAGCATGCTTGTTGGCACACTAGTTCACTTGATCACTTTACCTGTTGAGTGGGACGCTAGTTTCAAACGTGCTCTGCCTATCTTAAAAAAAGGTAAATACATTTCAGACCGTGAAATAAAATACGCACATAAGATTTTAACTGCTGCTGCACTCACCTATGTTTCAGGGTCATTGGCTAGTTTATTAAATTTAGGACGCTGGATTGCTGTATTAAGACGTTAGTTTTTAGTTTGTTTCTGATGAAAGTTCATCACATTACTAATAAATAATGTTCTTAATTCTTTATTGGCTAACATTAACTCATCAGTAACAGGCAATGCGGGGTGTTGTAGTACAATCGTTTTTGCAAACTGCCCTGCCGATACATCAACTACTCTATTGGTTTTACTATCGTAAACATTAACATCTACCAAGCCACAACTAGGAGATTTGCTCTTAAAAATATAACCACTCAGAAAATTAAATTCTTGCAACGTATCCTTTGTATAGTTCGTTAATGCATCAGTGACATCATGCTCTGTATCATTAACACCTCGCACTCTAATGGCTCCATCAACTTGCACAAGATTTATCGGCGGTCGAGGGACCCCCAAACCAATTGCTACTTCTGGGCAAAAAGGAATTAATTCAAACTGGCACCCAAATGAATCAATAATATATTCACTATGACTATGTTCACCGTCATAACGCACCCTATTCCCCAGCAGGCAACTACTGATACCAATTTGTACTCGTGAACTTTTCATCATTCGTCAATGATAACAATATTGTCGATGAACAATCTTTGTTAAGATACTCGCAATATTTAAACCCTCATTCGGAACCCAGCATGTTTTTAGATGATTTTTATCAACAACAAGGGGATTTTCTACAAATCTCTCGCGAACAAGCCAGTGATTTCGCCAAATCTATCGCTGGTGACTTTAATCCCATTCATAATATTGATGCTAAACGCTTCTGTGTCCCTGGCGACTTATTGTTCGCACTAGTCCTAAATAAATACGGTGTCAGCCAGCACATGCATTTCACTTTCTCTGGTATGGTCGGTGATAGTGTTGAATTGATTTTTCCAGAAATAAGTGATGAAGACATTGTCATTAAAGATAGTGCGGATAAAACCTACCTTTCTATCGAACACAGTGGTGAAAATAACCCTAATCCTGAGTTAACTAGCCGCCTTAGTCGTCGTTACGTTGAATTCTCTGGGCAAACTTTCCCTCATATCCTTGTACCGCTCATGGCGGAACACAATGTAATGATTAACCCCGCTCGCCCATTGATTATTTACGAAAGCATGACCATTAATATAGAACAACTCGACATTAATGAGCCTGAATTGACCCTTACTGAATCAAAACTCGATGTTCAGGGTAAACGAGGCAACGTTAGTCTCGCCTTTTCTGTTTCGGATAATGGAAAAATCGTTGGTTCTGGTGAAAAAACCATGGTCATGAGTGGCTTGCGTGAGTTTGAACAATCAGCCATTGATGAACTCGTGGCTGATTACGCGACGCGTAAAGAGTCATATTAAGCCGCAAAACAGTCACCAAAGCACAAATTCCCACCCGATATCTACTCTTTTCCAGCCTAATGCGCCCTCATAATGGTAATTAACACCTAAAACGGTGATTTTCCGTACCCATTGGCCTCGCTTTTAGCTATAATGCGTCGCCGCCGATTTCCAATGAAGTCGGCGGACTTACATTCGTTAATTGATCAACTAACAGAGCAGAGTTATGGCAGATTTAAGCAAATACAGAAACATTGGTATTTTCGCCCACGTCGATGCAGGTAAAACGACGACGACGGAACGAATTCTAAAACTCACCGGTACCATTCATAAAACCGGTGAAGTACATGATGGTGAAGCAACTACCGATTTCATGGAACAAGAAGCTGAGCGCGGTATTACGATTCAGTCTGCTGCTATCTCTTGTACATGGGATGACCACCGCTTTAACATCATCGACACACCAGGACACGTTGACTTCACTATTGAAGTATATCGTTCACTGAAAGTGCTTGATGGCGGTGTCGGTGTTTTCTGTGCATCAGGTGGTGTTGAACCACAGTCGGAAACAAACTGGCGTTACGCTAATGAATCTGGCGTTGCACGCGTTATTTTCGTTAACAAGCTTGATCGCATGGGTGGCGATTTCTACCGTGTTGTAGGTCAAGTTGAAAAAGTTCTGGCTGCTAACCCATTGGTTATGGTTTTACCTATTGGTATTGAAGATGACTTCGTTGGTGTTGTTGACCTTCTTACACGCAAAGCATGGGTGTGGGATGACTCTGGCCAACCAGAAAACTACAAGATTGAAGACGTGCCTGCTGACATGGTCGACAAAGTTGAAGAATGGCGCGAGAAGTTAATTGAAACTGCCGTTGAACAAGACGACGACATCATGGAAGCCTACTTAGAGGGTGAAGAACCTTCTATCGAAGACATCAAGCGTTGTATTCGCAAAGGCACTATCGCATTGGACTTCTTCCCTACTTACTGTGGTTCTGCATTCAAGAACAAGGGCATTCAACCTATGCTAGATGCAGTGGTTGATTACCTACCCGATCCAACTGAAGTTATCCCGCAACCATTAACAGATGAAGAAGGTGAAGAAACAGGTGAAGTTGCTACCGTTTCTGTAGACGAACCATTCCGCGCCTTAGCATTCAAAATTATGGATGACCGTTTTGGTGCACTCACATTCGTACGTGTTTACTCTGGCGTATTGAAGAAAGGTGATAGCGTACTTAACACCTTCACAGGTAAAACAGAACGTATCGGTCGTATCGTAGAAATGGAAGCCGACGACCGTAAAGAACTAGACGGATGTGAAGCCGGTGATATTGTTGCCTTTATCGGCATGAAAAATGTTCAAACAGGTCACACCCTCTGTGATCCGAAACACCCTGCCACACTCGAACCTATGGTCTTCCCAGATCCCGTCATATCTATCGCTGTTTCACCAAAAGACAAAGCCGCTTCTGAAAAGATGGGTATTGCGATTGGTAAAATGGTTAAAGAAGATCCTTCTTTCCGTGTTGAAACTGATGAGGAAAGTGGCGAAACCATTCTTAAGGGTATGGGCGAGCTTCACCTTGATATTAAGGTTGATATCCTCAAGCGTACTCATGGTGTTGAAGTAGAGGTAGGTAAACCACAAGTTGCTTACCGCGAAACAATCACCAAGGTTACCGAAGACAGCTACACGCATAAGAAACAATCAGGTGGTTCTGGTCAGTTCGCTAAGATCGAATACACTATTTCACCTGGTGAACCTGGCACTGGTTACGAATTCGAATCGAAGGTAACAGGCGGTAACGTACCTCGCGAATTCTGGCCTGCAGTAGAAAAAGGCTTCAGGCTGAGCATGGATAAAGGCGTACTCGCTGGCTACCCATGTTTAGACTTTAAAGTAACTTTGACTGACGGTGCTTTCCACGCGGTTGACTCCTCTGCGATTGCTTACGAAATTGCTGCCAAGGGCGCTTACCGTCAAACCATGCCAAAAGCAGGTCCACAGTTGATGGAACCTATCATGAAGGTTGATGTATTTACACCTGATGATAACGTCGGCGATGTGATTGGCGATTTAAACCGTCGTCGCGGCATGATCAAGGATCAAGAAGCGGGTCCAACCGGTGTTCGTATTAAAGCCGAATGTCCACTTTCTGAAATGTTTGGGTATATAGGCGACTTACGTACGATGACTTCTGGTCGCGGTCAATTCTCAATGGAGTTCTTACACTACATGCCTTGTCCTAAGAATGTGGCTGAAGTGGTGATTAAAGAAGCTCAGGAACGTAACGCAAAAAAATAACTTTCAAGTATTTGCTGTATAAAAAAGGCTCGCTTTAGCGAGCCTTTTTTATAAAACTAATAAAGAGCAAAACAAGACTAAGCAAAATGCGCCAATTTTATTTCTATCCTTTCCAACTCTTCAGCAGCAGCTTCTGCAATGCGATCTAATACCTCAGCATTTTCTAACTGTAATGATCTTTCTGCAGAATTTGCATCTAAGCCACTACGGTAATCTGCTTCTATCGACTCTAATCGTGCAACGAGGTCTTCTCGACGCTCTAATAATTCGTTCATTTTTTCCATATCATCAACCACAGCTCGACTTCTTTCTAATCTTTTCAGCATGTCGTACAACTCATCTTTCAACATCACACGCTGCTTCTTTAACATTTCTGTGTATTCATCAGAGGGAGTTTCAATACTCTCCTCAATGCGGTAAATCGCCTTGTCGACTTCCACGTACTCACTGTATAATTTAGAGAAACGCGTATCGTCCAACTTAAGTTGATGTATTTTCTCTTTATATTCAGGAAGATCAACTTCCAAATAATGCCGTTCACCGAGCACTTAACCACCCCCACATATCTATCACGATCTCATTCTGAAGCCGTTAATACGATATTTCTTTGAGCGAGATCAAGAAATCACACTTTTTATAGGATTATTTGCAAAATAATTAAATTTTATATGCCCTAAGACATAGGGGTATCAAATAGTAATGACAAATTAATGACACAGAGTTAGCCGATTAATGATCAGTCATTAACGCTGTAAGTTGATCAATAACTTCGGGGCTATCCCACAAAATAGCACCATTAACGCCATATTCAATTTTACCCGATGGCGTAATCACAAATGTAGACGGATAAACAAGCACGTGCCAATCCGCTGAAACATGCCCTGTTTCATCAAGTAACACGGGGAAAGCCACTCTAACTCTTTCTAGAAACTTTTTAACAACCGACTCACTTTCTGCATAATTAACCGATATAAGTTCAAATGACTTGCCGTGCATTTTTTTGCGTAGGTTATTTAGCGAAGGTATTTCTTCAACACAAGGAGGACACCACGTAGCCCAAAAATTCACAACGGTCACTTTACCAAGGTAATTGTCACGTTTAAATTTCTTTCCTTCCGCCGTGATTAAATTTAACGGTAATGGATTAGGATCACCCAAAAACTTCTTTAAGTTATTATCCAAACCATTTGTCTTGCTCTTAGTGGTATTGGAAAGCTTAGCAACTTGCTTAGGCACGTTCAATGTATTGAATAATTTAAGATCTGTTTCGATTTCAGTGGGAATATTCTTAAGGACTGATAAAGTATTGTCAGACGAGTCTCCCAAATAAAACAACCCAATGACATCTTCCTTTAAGCGAAAGAAAACCTCCGCACCACCTTCTCTTAAATTTTTAATCAAACCACCAAATTGCCAACGATTACTTCGTTTTCCTGCCTGATAAATCATAATGGGTATATTAGTTGCCGTGGCAATGTTTGAATAAACTGCGGACAACCCTAATGCAGGCACAGTACGATATAACTCAGGAGAAAATAAAATCGCACCATTAAGATAGCTGCTATTGTCTTGCTGATGACGTTGCTGCCAGACTCTTGCACCTCGCAACAACGGTAACGCCCCATAGGAGCGAGATAATAAGGTAATCTTTTTACCTGTTTTAGCGTAAGCCGCATCAACTAAACTTGCTACATAACCACCATTAAATGAACGCATAGTGCTTGTGTTCTTAGGTAGAAATAAACTTTCAGCTAAATCGACATGCCAAACCTCAATGCCACGCTCAACTAACTTTTTAGACATCTTTGAAGTACGTTGATGAGAGCCATAGCCTGGCGCAATCCATATAATAAGTTGTTCGCCCTCTGCTATATATCGAGTGACATATAGATCTTGTTGATTAACAGGTATTTCCAATTCTTCGATTGTGCCCGCAGCAAACACTTTGCCACATAAAAAAAAGACTAAAAGGAAAACACCATGCTTATTAAAGTTCATCAAAATTCAATCTTCACCTAAAATTCTAAAGCCCCTCAGGATATTCGGCATAGGTAGGTATATCACCTGCTTCACAACTCCACTCAACACGTGAATCCCAGAATATTCTACCTTGAGGAGAAATCGGCGAATCGGAATCAAGACTACCTGCTGCAATAAGAACTGCATCAAGTTCAGGAACCACTCGTGGCATTGGGCTACCGCATTGTATACAAAAACAATTGTAAAAACGCTCCGCCTCAGGAACTTTATATCGCCCTAATAACTCCTCGCCTTTTATCCATGTTATCCCAGTATGCGGTGTCATCAATAAATTACTGGCATGCCCTGTGCCCGTTGATTTTCGACAACGCTGGCAATGACAGTGATAAAAACGTACAGGTTCGCCTGTTACTTTGTAACTCACTGCACCACACAAACAACTACCTTCAACGCTAACAGATGTCATAATTATTCCCTTTCTTTAATAATCTATTATTAAAAATAAAAAAAGGGCCAACAATATGCAGGCCCTCTTAGTCATTATTACCACTCAGGAATCAATCTGAACGATTAGTTGTTTCTAGTAAATGGTAACCAAATTGGGTTTGAATTGGACCATGTACAACATTGAGCTCATCATTGAAAACGACTTTGTCGAACTCAGGGACCATTTGGCCTTGACCAAACTCACCTAATTCACCACCACTTTGACCTGATGGACATTTAGAATGTTCTTTAGCAACATCTGCAAAACTTGTACCGTCTGCAATTTGTTTTTTCAGGTCTTCACATTGTTCTTCCGTCTCTACGAGTATATGTCTTGCGCTGGCCGTTGCCATGAGTATTCTCCAAAATAGTTATCAATATCAGGTCGAGGATCATAGCAGATAACAAGCCAATAATTAAAATGTCAGACCTTAAAATACACATAAATCGAACTGAATATTATCTTATATTGCTGATTTTATATCATTTATAGATAATCAAAGCCCAATACCGATACTTATCTGCTATTATCACTCATCCTGCATACTTCTATATAAAGACTGATTTCACGTGACCAATACCGACTTTTCATCATTATCGTTAACAACTGAACTTCTAGCAAATATTCAATCTCTAGAATATTCGACGATGACGCCCATTCAAGCAGAAAGTATCCCGCCAATGCTTGAAGGCAAAGATGTGCTCGCTCAAGCAAAGACGGGTAGTGGTAAAACCGCCGCCTTTGCGATTAGTTTATTAAGTCGATTTAATGCCCAACAGTATAAAACACAGGCACTGGTACTTTGCCCCACCCGTGAGCTAGCAGACCAAGTCAGTAAAGAAATACGTCGTCTCGCTCGTGCTATTCCCAACACAAAAGTACTAACCTTATGTGGTGGTAAACCGTTTGGCCCCCAGCTCGCTTCTCTTGAGCATCACCCTCACATTGCTGTTGGGACACCTGGTCGCATATTAAAACATCTTGTAAAAGGTTCTTTAGATCTTTCTCATACAAACATGCTGGTACTTGATGAAGCCGATCGTATGTTAGACATGGGCTTTCAAGATGACATGATGGCTATCATTGATATGCTACCGCAACAACGTCAGACTTTACTATTTTCAGCAACTTACCCTGATGAAATCAAAAATATTAGTGATGCAATACAAAATACCCCTATTGATATTCGTGTTGAAACACAACATGACGAGCATAAGATAAAACAAGTTTTCTATGAAATAAACAAAGGTGAAAGAGAAAAAACACTCGTCGCCCTTCTGCATCACTATCGGCCACAATCAACACTGGTTTTCTGTAACCGTAAACACCAATGTCAGGAACTGGCAGATGAACTATGGCGTCAGGGCTTTCACGCACTCGCCTTACACGGTGATTTAGAACAAAAACAACGCGATCAAGTGCTGGTGCAATTTTCAAATAAAAGTAGTTCAATCCTCGTTGCCACCGATGTTGCTGCACGAGGACTGGATATAAAAGATTTAGAAGCGGTGATTAACTATGAATTGTCTCCTGATCCAGAAATTCATGTGCATCGCATTGGACGTACAGGGCGTGCGGGTAACAAAGGTCTTGCACTCAGTCTGTTCATGAGTTCTGAATCGCCCAAAGTGACTGCTATTGAAAAATATCAGGACACCTCAATACGCATCGATCATGTTGCCACACTAAAACCTCGGGAACACTTCAAGCTCAGCCCATCCATGGTGACACTATCAATCAATGGTGGACGAAAAAATAAAGTGCGTGCGGGCGATTTATTAGGTGCGTTAACGGCAAATAAAGTTATCACAGGCAAACAAATTGGCAAAATTGATATTTTTGACACCATCACCTATGTAGCCATAGAACGCCCTGCCTCAAAGCAAGCCTTAAAAATCCTCTCTGAAGGTAAAATCAAAGGTCGTCGATTTAAAGCAAGAAAATTAAGTTAATCTCAATGCCGCCATTGAAGCAGCCCGTGCCGGAGAAGAACAAAGTGCGGTATCAGAAGAAATTAATCGCAATATAATTAATATTAGTACGGCAACCGATCAAACACTCAATGCCACGCAAGAAGCAAGTGAAGAAAATAATAACCTTGCTAATATAACAAAACGTCTACATACGATGGTCAAACAATTTAGTATTTAATATCGTATCTTTAAAAGAACATACTCACAGGTAAGACTGTTCGAATCAGTTCGCTAATATTATTAAAAATTTCTTGGCGATAGCTGTTTTTACGATATAACATCCCTATTCTACGGTTTGGTTTTGGGTCACTAAATTCCACATACTGGACTGCATCTTTTTGAGTTGTTCTTTTAGGAACTGCCAGCTCAGGAATTAATGTCATTCCCATTCCTTCACCTACCATGTGGCGCAATGTTTCTAAACTTGTGGCCTGGAATTGAGAATCTTGCTTAGCACCAGCTAAGTGACAAGCATCTAACACATGTCCTCGAAGACAGTGCCCTTCTTCTAATAACAACATTTCATGGTTAGCTATATCACCTAAATTAACCGTCTTTTGTGTAGCCAGTTTATCTCCACGATTAATAGCAAGCCTAAAAGGTTCTCGACATAAATCTACTTCTACGAAATGATGTTTTTCAATCGGCAATGCTAATATTAATAAATCCAAATCGCCATTTTCAAGTTTTTCTAATAAAATACGCGTTTGATATTCATATAACCATAATTTAAGATTTGGGAAAGCCTTATTTAAACTAGGCATAATCACCGGTAGCAAATACGGGGCAACCGTGGGAATTAAGCCTAAACGTAGCTCACCTTTCATTGGGTCGTTGTAAGCCTGAACAATATCGTTAATTTTTTTAGCTTCAATTAATACTCGTTTCGCCTGTTGAGTTACTGCAGCACCAACTTCAGTCATTTTGACTCGCCGGTTTGTGCGCTCTACCAACTGAACGCCAAGCTCTTGCTCAAGTTTTTTAAGCTGACCACTTAATGTGGGTTGACTCACAAAGCACCGCTCTGCCGCTTTGTGAAAATGTCGCTCTTCGTCAACAGCAATAAGGTATTCAAGGTCACGTAACTTCATCAGCTTATCCTATGATAGGAATTGACTATCATAATACTAGAAACAAACGATTTCTACAATCATTAATAAAGGCTGATAATAGTCCCATATTCAGGACAGATCCTGAATCGAAACAGACTTAAAAACGAACAGGAGAATAAACATGGAAAATTTTGAAGGTAAAAATGTACCACAAGTTATATTTAAAATACGCAAAAATAACGAATTTGTCGATGTAAGCACTGATGATATTTTTAAAGATAAGACAGTTGTTGTCTTTTCTTTACCAGGCGCATTCACACCGACATGTTCCTCAACACATTTGCCTCGTTATAACGAACTAGCGAGTAGTTTTAAGGAAAACGGTGTGGATGAGATTATTTGTATCTCTGTGAATGATGCCTTTGTGATGGATGCGTGGAAAGAAAATCAGGAAGCAGAGAATATTACTCTAATACCTGATGGTAATGGGCATTTTAGTGATGGCATGAGTATGCTTGTTGATAAATCTGACCTTGGTTTTGGTATGCGTTCTTGGCGCTACTCCATGTTGGTTAAAAATGGTGTTGTTGAGAAACAGTTCATTGAAGCAGATGTACCCGGCGACCCTTTTGAAGTTTCTGATGCCGATACTATGCTTGATTACATCAATCCAAAGGCAAAGAAACCAGCGGCTATTAGTATCATTACACGCCCTGGTTGCCCCTTCTGTGCAAAAGCAAAGGATACGTTGGATGAGCATAATATGGGTTACGAAGAAATCCCATTAGGTAAAAATGCTAGCTTGCGTTCAGTAAGAGCCATGACGGGTTCAGAAAAAGTACCGCAAATATTCATTGAAGGAACACATATTGGTGGTTCAGATGAATTAGAAAGTTACTTAAAAGAAAGCAATGTCACATAATAACCTTTAGCAACTATTTAGGCTGGCTCGCACAATGAGCCAGCCTTTTTTATGTTTCATAATGAATGTGTTCATCTGGTTCTCATAACATGTTAATGTTTGTTTAGAGCACTCAGGTATATTATTAATAATGTCACACATTCAAAAATATCATCTATGGCCAGACGAACTGGAAATTTTAACTGAAAAAGAAAAGTATGATATTGCTGATAAATATTTCGCTCAATATAAAAACTTACTTACAAAAGAACTCATCCCTCTTTCTGACAGGAATATAAAGTTACTGAGTGAGTTTTATATCCCCTTGGCAACGTGGATTATGCAACAAGCCACATCCCCATTTGTATTAGGCATCAATGGCGCACAAGGTTCAGGGAAATCCACGCTTGCAAAAATACTTAAACAAATTCTTGTGAGTGAATTTAAGTTATCTGTCGTTATACTTTCTATTGATGATTTATACCTAAGTAAGAATGATCGACTAAAACTTAGCAAATCCACCCACCCCTTATTAGCAACACGTGGCGTACCCGGCACACATGATATTACTCTAGGAATAAACCTTCTTAAGCAACTCAAAGCAGGACACCAATTCCCAATACAAATACCTGCATTTGATAAATTTAATGATGATCGTGCTGACCCAATCCATTGGCAAACCATTAATCATCAACCTGACATTATCCTTTTTGAAGGCTGGTGTGTTGGCGCGACAGCCGAAAACGAAGATTCATTAAACGCCCCGGTAAACGACTTAGAAAAAAACCAAGACTCAGATTGCAAATGGAGAAAATACGTCAACAACCGGCTTAATACTGATTATCAATTATTATTTTCCAAAATAGATAGCTTGATCATGTTGAAGGCACCTGATTTTAACAAGATCATTGAATGGCGAACACTTCAAGAAAAAAAACTAAAACAACGAATTGACAATCAACATAGTAATGCTGGCATGAGTGAAGAAGAAATGAAACACTTTATCATGCACTACGAGAGAATAACGCGAAATATGCTCGACGAAATGCCTGGCCGAGCAACACTCGTACTTGAAATAGACAGGAACCATTGTATTTCGAATACAGTTTATAATAAATAATATTTATTACCTTTTAGAACGGTATATTTCCCGGCGATCACGTTTACTCAATACCAACTGCCATAATTGGCCTTGTCGACATCTAAAATAACCGGCACAAGACAATAAATAATATTTCCACATCCGGTAGAATCGTTCATCATATTTGGATTTTAGTGACTGCCATGCATTATCAAAATTAGTCATCCATGCCATCAATGTTTTATCATAATCCTGACCAAAATTATGCCAATCCTCTACAATAAATAGGCACTCCATTGAATTTGATATTTCACACGCAGAAGGTAATTTCCCATTAGGGAAAATATATCTGTTTATCCAAGGGTCAAGTGTTTTTGTTGTACAGTGATTACCAATAGTATGTAAAAGAAATAAACCATCATCCTTTAATAGTCTATTTACATGTTTAAAATAGGTGGAATAATTTTTCTTTCCGACATGCTCAAACATACCAACTGAAACGATTTTATCATATTCACCTTCTATCTTGCGGTAATCCAATAACAAAATCTCTACAGGTAAATCTTTACAGCGCTGTTGTGCTAATTTCTGCTGTTCTTTGGAAACAGTAATACCGGTCACCTGCACGCCATAATTTTCTGCGGCATAGCGCGCCAAACCACCCCAACCACAACCAATTTCCAGCAACCTGTCTCCCGATTGAAGCTCTAGCTTTCGACAAGTCATCTCTAACTTATCTAACTGCGCTTGTTCAAGCGAGTCTGCTTTTTCCCAAAAGCCACAGGAATAACTCATTGTTGGATCAAGCATCGCCTCGAAAACATCATTACCCGTATCATAATGCTGTTCTCCTACTTGAAAAGCTCGTTTTACCGACTGCAGATTAAAAAAATTATGACGTACAATTTCCGCAAGTAAACGAAACTTTGCCCAACCAACAACTCGTTGATCAATGTCATAATGAATTAAACGTGTAAATAATTCATCAAGCGAATGTGCATCCCATAAACCTGAAACATATGACTCACCTAAACCTAATGAGCCTTTAGCAAGAATCTGCTGATATGCCAAACCATCATGGACTTGAATATCCCACGGTGATGCGCCATTAAATGCGATGCCTGCATCTTCAAATAATTTTGATAAAACAGTAGGAGTCTTATCACCTGAGCAAGTAGTTTGCCCATGTGCAAGACTCAGATTCCGTGTCTTTAACATAATCGTATCTCTACATTTTATGTCCTTATTGAGAATAATAACTTAATTGAATCAAGCTTATTCTCCCCCACTGCAAATATATAAATATTCTTTAACAAATGAAATAACTATTTAATAAAAATACATCCTGATGCTTCTATATTAATTTCCACTAAAATACTAACCACTCCCCTTTTGCTATCGCAGCACCTGCATTCATCTGACTAGCGCGCCCTTGTTTTGCTTTTATGATTTTTATTGTTTCATAATTCTCACAGAATTTAATCGTTGCGTCGCTGCTTCCGCCATCCACAACAATCACTTCAAAATTACCTTCTTGATCAAATACTCGTTGTAATGTTGCTGGTAACGCCTTGGCTTCATTCAGGGTTGGTATAATTATTGATATCACTGTACTACTACCAATGCATCATTGAGTGACCAATCATATTCATCATCTGCAAAAAACTGTGTGCCCTCTATTTTTCTTGATAAGGCGGGTGGTGCATATTTTTGAATGTGCTTAATCACATCTGACTCTTTTTCACCAAAATCTTGCTGAAACCAACTATATATACTTGAAACTACAACACCTTCTTTATTGATATGCACTGCTCGAGGATGTGCAATATAGCGCCTAGCCGCTTCATCAAGTTGCTGACTGATATTTTTTGAGGAATAGGCAATATGACTAAGATCAGGGCAAGATACCGATGCACAATTAACCGCATAATGAATACGCGCATCTTCCCAGACAGGTCTTAAAATGCCATGCTCAATATCATTAAGTGACAAATCGTTATTTTCCACACGTAATAATTTTTTATCCCAAGGACCATCAGAGAATAATCCTGGTGAAATATCAATGTCGCGTATGCTTATTACGGGATAATACAATAACACCACATTTACGGTGACCGAATTGTAAAGATTAATCCAATACGCAAGTTGTTCGTCACGATTGTAATGACTGATTTTTATCTTTTGCATTACATCAATATATGACTGTAATTTTCTCTTATCAGAGTCAGTAACGTTGGCATAGGCAATACGATTAATACTACCACCTGTTTGTATGACATTTTTATTTAAGAAATTATTCCACTGACTATGATCGATATTTTGAGTTGAAGTATTATCATGTGCCAGCCATTGCTTCTGCAATATTGATTCAGGAGCAAACATTTTCTCAAGAGCGCCTGCTCTTACAAACGCTGTAGAAAGTACTAGTACAATAAAGGCAGCCATCTTAATCGTACTAATTGTTTTTTTCATGACATGCACCAATAACAGTACTCTTAGAATATTGTATTTATTTAGTCCATCAAATAAACCGTTGGTTCAATAACGGCTAAACAAGAATATCAACGCCAAACAATGTTTGAGACCGTTCTTGTTCATCTTGAGTCTCAATATTGAAATAGGTTTGTAATGCCTGAGATGCTTTAGCATTCTCTGTATCAACTCTTACATAACTATAACGTTGGTTTTGACGTGCTAATAACTCAACATCACTTGATTCAGGCTTGCGATTGCGATTTGAAGGAACGATAACGGATGGCTGACTACGCTCATCTTGTGCAGGTACCGGCGTGACAATACGCTGAGACGTATTTGTCAGAACTAAACTTGGAAGTGAACGAACCTGCATCCTTGACCCTGTTCGAGTTTTATTGTCTAAGCGATTGTATCATCACTGTTTATTAAAAAGCACTCTAACTCCCTTACTTAAACTATGGGAAATAGCATCATTTTTTTCGAGATCGTCCTCATACAAAGGGGTATAGTCTTGCGTATGCGAGAATCTCTTTAATATGAGGTTTGGAAACATTACGGAGGAGGTTTTCATGGCAACAGCTAAATCTAAGACTGCTAAGACTGCTAAGTCTGCTAAGTCTGCTAAGTCTGCTAAGTCTGCTAAGTCTGCTAAGTCTGCTAAG
>CAZIWG010000010.1:24597-33647 GCA_964542925.1 uncultured Granulosicoccaceae bacterium
GTCTGCTAAGTCTGCTAAGTCTGCTAAGTCTGCTAAGTCTGCTAAGTCTGCTAAGTCTGCTAAGAAAGCTAAATCATCAAAAGAAGCTCGTTCTATATCTAAAGTTAGTGGCATTAAAAAGCAAAAAATGATTGAAGAAGCCGCCTATTATATCGCACAACAACGTAATTTTGTGTTAGGCAATGCAATAGATGATTGGCTTACGGCAGAAAAAATGATTAATAAATTATTATAAATCAATATATTAATAACTATTTATCATGTTATTCCTTGATTTATTATAAGTTTATTTGCTCTTGACATAACTAAATTCAATCCTATATATTAGTATTATCTTATTTACTAATACACGAGGTATATTTATGTCGAATTTAATTAGTGGTTTTCCTCACGATGGTGTTGTTACCATTAACCGTGTGATTATCAAACCCGAGTACAGTATTGATGATTTGCAAGAACGTGTCGCTATTCTCTGCGAAAATGTTAAAACTTACCACTCTGAAACCGGTTTTGTCGGTGGTCTGGTATGCCTAAACAGCGGTAATATCTCAAATGAAGGCAGTACTGTCGGCAAGGCCGTTGATACTGAGATGAAGGGCAAAGAAGCTCTGATCATCACCTTCTGGGATACTTTCGAAAATCATGAGGCATCACATCGCAGTGAGACCTTCCAGCCATTGTTTTTGGAAGTACTAGAACTTTGTGAGAACGGTAACGAAGAAATCGCCTACGACATGCTCTGGTCTGGTGCTGCCTATGATGCTGAACAAGCGAAACAAGCCCAAGAAATGAAACAAAAGTATGCAGCTGCTTAAGATATAGTGCCATACTTTTAAGAACGCTGTATGGCGAATATCCATGCAGCGTTTTTTATTGCATGTCACTCATTAAAGCCCCAGAATACAGCCGCTATTATTAACGAGTATTATTGCAATGAATTTTGATGATCGTCCCGGTCCGATTAATGCTATTTGTTTAATTTGGACACTCATGGTGGGTTATAGCCTTTACAACTTTTCCAATGCCGACCTAAGCGGTTTACCCGAATGGTTTTCAGCTTATTATATCGCCTTAAGTATCGGTCAGCTCATCGCCATTGTCGGTTACTGGCAAATGCGTAAATGGGGAGTATTACTCTTCACTAGTATGATCGTCATCGAACAAGGCATGTTGATTAACTTTGTCGGCTTCAGTCCAGCCAGTCTAGTTTTACCATTAGTCGTGCTAATGTTCGGAATGATGCACTATAACCACATGCGCTAGCCCGGAGGCCACGTAAGCTGACGTCCAGCAAGCACATGCATGTGGATATGAAACACTGTCTGCCCGCCGTCTACATTACAATTCATAACGGCTCGATAGCCTGCATCGGCAACCCCTTCTTGATCCGCAATTTTTGCAGCGGCCAATGCCAATTGACCGATTAACTGGGCGTCATTGTCATCCAAATCATTCAATGTTGAGATGTGGCGCTTGGGAATCACCAAAACATGCATCGGAGCTTGTGGATTGATATCACGAAAAGCCAGTACATGTTCATCTTCATAAACCGTATCTGGCGCAATATCACCCGCTACCATTTTACAAAACAAGCAATCAGACATCACAACACCCTCAATATTCTTTATTAACAGATGACGTAAGCATAATCTTTCGTTATTATCCGCGCCACAATTTCCGCACTTTTAAGATGATTTATCATGAGTTCAACCCGCATAGCGATTATTTCAGACACCCACGGCTTTCTTGACCCACGTATTGCCGAGATTATTAACAACTGCGATATCGCCATTCATGCCGGTGACATCATGGGCAAACATATCTTAGATAACATGCAGCCTCGCGATAAAATCATTGCCATACGAGGTAATAATGATAATGAGATTATTTGGGATTCAAGCGAACATTCGACATTAGAAAAACTTGATCATGTTGCTAGCGTTGAGCTACCTGGTGGAACACTGGTGGTTGTACATGGCCACATGCATGGAGGGAATCATCCTAATCATGCCATCATGCGCGATCAGTTCCCAGAAGCTCGAACCATTGTTTATGGGCACAGTCATAAAATGATTTGTGATACCGATGAATCACCTTGGGTCGTTAACCCCGGTGCCGCAGGTGAAACACGCACACACGGCGGCCCTTCCTGCCTTATTTTAGAAACCAGTGAAGAGTGTTGGGATATTGAAACAATCCGTTTTGAAGATAACGCAAGCGCTTAACTACGCCTGCGTTTCAATGCCCTTTCGGTTTGATTAACAATTTCTACTACTGTAGCTTGATCAAAAAAGATACTATCTTGTAATGCTAATGAACATTCATAACAATATTCGCATTATCCAGATAAGCGATTGTCATCTATCATCAGATGACCAACAACAATGGTTTAACCGCCACCCTGATCAGTATTTAGAACGTGTTATTCATTACATTAATAATTATGAACACGACGCTAGCGTCATTCTCGCAACCGGTGATCTAAGCCACGATGGTTCTGAAAAAAGTTATGTAAAACTTGCAGAATATTTTTCTCAGCTTAAAAACAAGGTTTATGCCATTGCAGGCAATCATGACGATTCTCACAACATGGATAAATATTTAAACTTAGTCTCACATTTTACAAAAGATAATTGGTTATTCCTGATGCTTGATACGCATGTTACCTCAGAAGAATACGGCATGCTTTCACAGCAAGCCCTTGCTTATGCAGATGAAATACTTTCTAAGCACCCGGATAAATATATTTTCATTTCCATGCACCACCCTGCTATTCATATTGACTGCGCCTGGATAGATAAAATAAATTTATTAAATAGTCAGGATTTTATGGCGCTCGTTTCTCATCACAATAATATCAAAGCGATCACTTCTGGTCATGTTCACCAAAGTCATGAGTTAATCATTGATGGTGTAGCCTTCTTTACCTGCCCTTCAAGCTGTCATCAATATTTATCTCACAGCAATGATTTTGCTGTCGATGAGGTTGCAGCCGGGTATCGTTGGTTTAACCTCCAAGCTAATGGAAAAGTTATTAGCGGTGTAACTCGTGTAACGGATAACCCACATGTTACATGAACAACAAGCACTACGTTTTCATTGTACCGGTTGTGGCAAATGTTGCACTGGCGGCGACGATCATTATATTGCAATGAGTCAAACTGAAGCAGAACATATTCGCAAGCACCTAGGGATTACAGTAAGCTGGTTCAAGCGCTGTTATGTCATTCACCTTACTCGCAATACATTAAGTGCACGGTTAAAGGAAGGTTCCTGTGTGTTTCTTGATAAAAACGGACAATGTAAAATTTATCAGTTACGCCCAGTTCAGTGCCAAACATACCCTTTCTGGCCAGAAATTCTCGAAAATAACACAACATGGAATAATGAAGCGCAATATTGTGAAGGCATCAATTCAGGTACTATTGTTCCTGTTAAAATAATCAAGCAAAAGTTAGCCCAACAATTCCATTCTGAACAAGGTGAATCATGAAGTATCAATTCAATTTTCTTTTATTACTCACTTTATTCAGCAGCACTATTTTATTAAGTGGTTGTGATCGCACTGAAGATGAACTTGCACTTAGAAGCAATATTCTCGCCATGCGTGAAGCTATTACCGAGCATCACCCCGAACAACTCATGAAATACATAGACAACACTTATAAAAGCCCTGTTCACCCAAACAAACAATCTTTAAATGCTTTTGCTAAGCGTCATCTTAATAATAATCGTGTCATTCATCTTTATCTTGCAGATATAGAAATTGAGATTGATGATTATAAAGCAAAAATCACTTTTTATAGCGGCGTAGCTGGTGGACCAGATCAAATTCCAGAGCGTGGCAGATTATTTAAAGTTGGAACTCACTGGCTAAAAAAAGATGGGCAATGGAAAGTGACACAAGCCAAATGGAGACCTGCGTTATTACCAAGAAAATAAAATTAATAAAAACCTCAAGCGTCGCGGTTACTCATCAACGGTACGGAAATCTATTTCACCAAAATCGCCAGTATCATCCCATTCGTTACCGAAGGTATCAGTAATAATAATACTTTGATGGATGCCCTCGATCGGCACTCTATCATCAAGGTCTTTGTCCATATCTCTTAGTTGTTGATCACGGCTAACAATGAAGTGTTCGCTATCATATTGATGTGTTCGATTCATATTCTACACCTCCCAATCTATGACTATGGAAATTGCAAACTACTTACGAACTAATTAAAGACCTATCTGAATAAAAAAAATAGCTAATTATTTTTATTAGACTGATAAGACCTTTGAATAAGATTGAGGGGCTTTGAATTGATGTCCTTGTTTAAGACAATCTGTTAACCATTTCTCTGCAAAGGAATTTAGTTGCCATTTAATGTCTGTATCCAAGCCTTTATGCCATGTGTACGTTCGTGCATGGGCGGGACTTTCACCGTCTTGATTAGCAATCGCTTCTGCAACCCGCGCATCATGACAAATTCTTAACCACAAATCTGGCGCGGGTAATGCAGCAGGACCCGCCATAAATTCATGGGTTAATGAAATGACAGTTGTGTAAGGGCTGCGTTCAATAATACGTAAATGCAAATCGGCGGCATTCAAAACAGATGACACACAACCCGACGTCGTCTGTCGCAATTGAGGAATTAATTTCAATAATAATTGAAAATTAATTTCATACAATCGTTGCAGATCGTGGCTACGTTTATGGTTAATGGTATGGCTCATCTATTCTCATTCCGAAAGTTCATACCCCTAACTATCGTTGAGTAAGCCAAAGAGATCAATCTTGACTTTGCTGTTCTTGCCACCTACGCAAACGTGCACTAAGACGCGCATGAGCTTGATTTAATAACTGACTCACCCGCGATTCCGTCACAGCAATAATCGAACCAATTTCACGTAAATTTAATTCAGATTCATAATAAAGTGAAATAACTATACGCTCACGATCGGGTAAACCAGAAATAGCATGACTCAGGCTTTCTTTAAATCGGGCTTTAACCAGTAATTGGCTTGGATCACTGCTGTTATCCGCCAATCCGGGAAGGAAATCTTCCTTATCCAACCCATATTGATCCATGCTCACAATACAGGCATGACTATCTTGTAAAATTAAATAATATTCATCCATGCTAATACCCAACTCTTGGGCAATTTCTTGATCACGCGCATCACGACCGGTGCGCCCTTCAATGAGGCGTATTGCTTCTGCTAGATCACGTGCTTTCTTGTGAACGGATTTAGGTGCCCAATCATTCTTGCGTAATTCATCTAACATGGAGCCACGAATACGAATACCCGCATAGGTTTCAAATCGTGCGCCATGACCTGAATCGTAGTTTCGTCCCGCCTCAATTAAACCGATCATTCCAGCTTGAATCAGATCGTCAACTTGAACTGAGTCAGGTAATCGGGCTTTTAAATGGTATGCAATCCGCTTCACTAACGTTGCGTGTTGTACCACCAGCTCATCGACCCCGCCATTATTCTCAAGGTACTCTACGTCAGGTGTTTTTGAAGAATCAACCATTGTTGTTATCTTTATCCATTCTGACTTCCCAGAGATTCTCACAGCGCACAATGCACCGTGCCACACCACATTTTCAGCTGGCTAGATAGAGAGTCGGCAAACACGGGCTTTTCTTTAGCGCTCTCAGACCGTTAGAATGGCAATATAACAACCTAGAAAATGTGCTTTTATGCTGCGTCCTCTAACAATCCTGATTTTTTCCCTATTTTTAAGTGCTTGCACGACAACCACGCCACAAAATACAAAAAATAGTGCTGAATCAGAAATTGGCTATCTCGCCAAGAGCGACATCGACACGGTGGCTGACGTTCACCTGCGTCAAACTGACCGTTATCTAAAAGAGCTGGCTTATAAGCTCTACCGGCGAAATCCACGCCATTGTGATGGAGGCACGCCAATGATTAAGCAATGCGTCGAGAAACTCTTTAATCAGAGTAATTACCCTAAATCATCTAGTGAAATTGCAATTAAAAACATTAAGTTAAGTCTAAAACAAGACTTTGCTGGTGACCGTGTTGCGGTATTTTTAGCGGGTCTACGCTCCATGATTCACAATGCCTATAGCAATAAAACTGAGTTTTTCTTCTTCGATGAGTTGGATCCGCAGAAACTTTATAATTCTGCGCGCAATATTGAAATTGCCGTCTGGAGACTAAGTAATTATCGGGATTCTAAAGGCCGGTTGCTACTATTAACCAACAGCATGCATACAAGTATTGCCAACCTGAGTTTTGAGCGATTATTTGGAAAATTGGTTGCCACACAGGACACCATTGCAGAAATTATTGCGGAAAGTTCTCGAAGACGTATAAAAAATATCATCCAGCGACTCGCTACGGCCGTGTTTTTACCTATTTAAGAGCGATTCTCATTTAAATCTTTCAACAAAGTCGACAATAAATCATCTACCGTTGAAACAACCTCTGCAGAGGCTTGAACTTGCGCTAAATCTTGCCTCATTGCGACTAATGGCTCAGCAAGTCCTGACAGAACTGGATTATCATTCGTGGTACCAAAACTGGCTACTTTTTGTGCATTCTCACGCGCACTGGCTAAGCCACGCTGAATGCCTTGAACACCTGTTGCCAGTATGGAGTTAATCGCCATAATAATAGACTCACCTTACGTTACGATTCGGGCAATTTAAGCCGCGCTCAGTGCTGTAACGTCCAATATGAGCTGAGCTTTAGGCTTATTTGCCTTTTTGCAAGGGTAAAACACGTTGAGCCTGATATTCAGCCATTGAGCCATCGTACAACTTCACATTCGTATAACCCAAGCTACGCAAGGTAAGGTAGCTCTGGCTTGCTCGATGACCAGAGCGGCAATATACAATCAGTGGTTTATCTTTTTCCTTCACACCAATTTTAGCTAATTCAGCCTCTAATACCGTATTACTACGAGGTACAAAGCCATTTTCAAAATCAACATTTGCTTCCCAGGGCCACCATTTAGCACCCGGAACATGTCCACTGCGCGGGTATCGTGGATGCCCCACATACTCATCAATAGAACGCACATCTAGCAAAGTTGCGGACTTATTATTACGAATATCATCCAAGCTGGCTTCATTCGCACGCCCCTTATTCGCCGCTTGATGTGAAGTAGGAAGCACCTTTACATGAGTATTATCAACCTGATGCCCTGCCAACACCCATTTAACCAACCCACCTCGCAATACTGACACTTTAGCGTGCCCTATACGTTCTAATTCCCAAAACAAACGCCCGGCATTCAAACCACCCATGTCATCATAGATAACAACATATTTTTTTGGAGTGATCCCCAAGCTGCCTAACACTTTATTTAATTTCTCATTAGGCAATCGCACCGAAACTTTGTCTTTACGTTTCATCACAATATCATGATAAGACAAACGTACTGCTCCAGGAATGTGATAACGTAGGTACTGAACATTGTCACTGGTCATATCAACGACCACAATATTTTCTTGTTTGATATTTTTTGCTAACCAGTCATGATCGATATAAACAGGGGCTGCCATCAGCAGAGTATTTGATAACATTAACACCAATAAGACTAAAAACCGTTTCATATTCACCTCAAAAAATTTACAAGCAACCATTACATGATTCAAATTATAATACTACGATAATGCCTAATAACACTAACACTTCTGCTCCTGTTACACGCCGTGAAAAACTTGCGTGGATTATGTATGACTTTGCCAACTCGGGTTATACCACGGTAGTTCTCACAACGATTTACAATGCCTACTTTGTTTCGACCATTGCAATGAACAATGGTTTCAATTCTGCTGCGGCAACCTTATTTTGGACGCTAGCAATTGCAGTCGGCAATTTATTAGTTCTGTTGTCCGCTCCCATCGTTGGTGCCTATGCTGATATTCATCGGGCACGGAAAAAGATATTATTCATCGTTACAGCCGGCTGCATCATTTTTACTGCGCTGCTCGCTGTACCAGAACCAGGTGATATTGTTCTCGCCTCATTTTTAATTATCGTGTCTTATATTATGTTCGCAACTGGTGAAAACTTAATTGCGGCTTTTCTTCCAGAGTTAACTACTCCAAAAGATATTGGTCGTTTATCTGGTTACGGATGGTCAATTGGTTTTCTAGGGGGGCTTGTCGCTTTAGCGTTGTGTATGGCATATGTTATTTGGGCAGAATCTGTTGGCCAAGTGGCGACTGATTTCGTTCCTGTTACCATGCTTATCGTTGCATTGTTTTTTGCCGTCTCTACCATCCCAACCATGCTTTACTTAAAAGAACGTGGTCACAGCACCATCACAGCTTCTCATATTGCTAGTAATGCCTTTAAGCGTGTTATTGTCACAATAAAGTCCCTGCATGACTACCCTGAATTGCGACGCTTCATGCTTGCGATTATTTCTTTTCAAGCCGGTATCTATATCGTTATCGTGCTTGCTGCAATTTACGCCGAACAGGTAATGGGTTTTGATACTAAGCAAAATATAATTTTAATCGGCATCGTCAATATCACTGCAGCCATTGGTGCATTCGGTTTTGGTCACCTGCAAGACAAACTCGGCTCAATAAGAACTTTGCTACTTACCCTTTTATTATGGTGCATTGCTATTCTTACTGCATGGCAAAGTCAAACCGAGAACACTTTCTGGATAGCCGCCAACCTCATTGGTTTATCACTCGGCGCATCACAATCTGCAAGCCGTGCACTTATTGGATTATTCAGCCCTGCTGGACGCTATGGAGAATTTTTTGGTCTATGGGGAATGTGCGTTAAGTTGGCCGCTATTATTGGTCCATTAAGTTATGGTCTTATCAATTGGCTAACCGACGGTAATCATCGCGATAGTATTTTAACAACGCTAGTATTTTTTATTGTTGGGATTATTATTTTGTTAACGATTGATGAGCAACGTGGGCGAGAGCGCGTTGCTTCTTAAGGGTACATGCTTCGCCTATAAAGATTGCCGCGTCACGTTGTTCCTCGCAATGACGTAACAACACAATCACTGCAATGTAAATAGTCATTGCAATACAAATAGTCATTGC
>CAZIWG010000010.1:33747-50164 GCA_964542925.1 uncultured Granulosicoccaceae bacterium
AAATAGTCATTGCAATACAAATAGTCATTGCGAGGAACGAAGCAATCTCTTGAGGCTTATACTTAATTATTAAAGATCACCGTGTCATGTTATTCCTAACAATGAAAGGGAGTTAGTGCGGCCTAAGTTCCGGGCATAAAGAAGGCGACTGTTCAGTCGCCTTCTTTAAGTACAACATTCAACTACTTAATATTTAGCAGTGACGTTGCTTTTCCATCATGTCATGGATGATTGGCCCGAGGATCAACTCCATTGCGAAACCCATCTTGCCGCCTGGTACAACAATACAGTTGCGACGTGACATGAATGAACCATCAATCATGTTCAATAGGTAAGGAAAATCAACACAACTCTTCGCTGGATTCTTGAAACGAATCACAATAAAACTTTCATCTGGTGTTGGGATATCACGTGCGATGAATGGATTAGAGGTATCAACCGTCGGTACACGTTGGAAGTTAATATCCGTTTGCGAGAACTGCGGTGTAATGTAGTTTACGTAATCATACATACGACGCAAAATAGTATCAGTAACCGCTTCTGCTGAGTAACCACGTTGACTTGTGTCACGGTGAATCTTTTGAATCCACTCGAGGTTCACAATCGGTACGACACCAATGAGTAAGTCAGTGTTAGCAGCAACATTGGTATCACCATCAGTCGCGCCACCATGTAGTCCTTCGTAGAACAACAGGTCAGTTTCTTCAGTAATCTTTTCCCAGGGTGTGAATTGACCTGGAACATTACTCAAACCAAGACGTTCATTGTGTTCTGCCGCTTCTTCATCACTGTGCAAATAGTAACGACGTTCACAAACACCCGTTTTTGAGTATTCTTTGAACGTATCTGCCAATTTAGCAAATAAGTTGGCTTCTGGGCCGAAGTGGCTTAATTGTTTGCCATCTTCTGCAAACTTATCAATAGCAGCTTTCATTTCTTGGCGATCGTAGGCGTGATAACTATCGCCCTCTATCACCAAGGGGTTAATATTTTCACGACGGAACAAGTGCTCAAAAGCAACTTTGACGGTCGTTGTGCCTGCACCGGAAGAACCGGTCACTGCAACAATCGGGTGTTTCTCAGACATAGTCAATCCTCTAGCTGGGTCTATAAATAGCGGTGCGTATCATAGCAGAATAATCGTTAAACAGACGATTAATGGGCATTCCTGTTTGTTATCAGGGTATTAGGTCTATTTGTTCGCACCTAACCGGCGTGCTCGTTGAGTTCTTAGCGCTAAATCACTCAAATCTTGACCCGTTTGTGGCCAGCCTTGTGTATGTTGCTGGACCAACGCCGCAAACAGATGGATATGGGCCTCATTGGCATTCAATGCGGGAATATATTGATACTGCTCACCGCCGTTCTTTAGGAACACATCTCGGTTCTGCATCGCCATTTCTTCCAAGGTTTCCAGACAATCTGCTGAAAAACCTGGGCAAATAATATCAACTGATTTCACTCCCTGTTTCGCCCATTCTTCTAGCGTTTTATCCGTATAGGGTTGCAGCCATTTCGCTTTACCTAGGCGGGATTGAAAGCTAATGGCCCATTCATCATCAGCCAAACCCAATTTTTCCGCAAGCAAACGTGCCGTTACCTGGCACTGGCAATAATAAGGATCGCCCGCTGATAGCATCGCTTCTGGCAAGCCATGAAACGATATTAATAAACGTTCACTGCCCATATTTTGCTGCCGAAACTCACACACACTCACCGCCAATGCGTCTATATATCGAGGATCATCATGATAATCATTGATGGTGCGCAACTCAGGTATCCAACGCCAACACTGCAATTCACGACTAACAATATCGAACACTGCTGCGGTGGTTGTCCCAGAATATTGCGGGTAAGCAGGCAACACTAATAAACGCCGAACACCCTGCTTTCTCAGTACTTGCATCGCTTCAGGGATAGAAGGCTTGCCGTAGCACATGCCTAATGCCACCGGAATGTCTGTTCCCGTTTGTACTTTAAGTTCAGCGGCTAGTGCATCACGCTGATCTTCGCTAATAACCATTAACGGGGAACCACGTTCCATCCAAACACTGGCATATGCTTTGGCAACATGGCGTGGCCTAAACGGCAAAATGATTAAATTTAAAATGAACCACCAAATAGGTCGCGGGATTTCAACCACACGCGGATCAGAAAGAAATTCCCGTAAAAAACGCCGCACTGCACTCGTCGTAGGTGCGTCAGGAGTACCCAGATTACAGAACAAAACGCCCATAGAATCGGTCGATTCGTGACTATAGTCTGCTTCACCTATAAATTTTTGCGCCATTATTATTGCTCTAAGTTATCTTTCTAGCGATTATACAGCATCATGACATCTTGCTCGGCAGTGCTATACTTTACCCATTCCAAGCATACTAGAGAGTTGTCACATGCGCATCCCTACAACGGTTAACCTTCTTATCAGCTCAATTACTATTAGTCTCTTGCTGAGTAGCAATTTAGCATTGGCCGATCAACCTGAACATGGTTATTACCAAAACCAAAGTCAAGAGCATGACAATTACCAAGAACGTAGAGATGACGACGATGACGATGATAATCGCTATCAACAACCTCGACAGTACAACAATGACCACGGTAACTATCGTTACAATAATTCAGGACATGCCAGCAACAATTATTACAAGCGAAATAATCGCAAACACAATGAAACCTTAAATTGTGACCAATCAGGATTTACTCGTTCTGATATTGGTTCAGTTGTCGGCGGGATACTCGGTGGTATTCTCGGCTCGAATATAGGCAAAGGTAAAGGCAAAACCTTAGCGACTATCGCTGGCGTTATCGTAGGCGCAAGTATTGGTAATAATATTGGTTCATCCATGGATGATGCCGACCGTTATTGCGCAGGGCAAGCTTTGGGGCGCGCACAAGACAATCAAACAGTTGCTTGGACAAACCCTGATACACATCGAGAATACACAGTTACGCCTGAGCGTAGTTATACTCGAGACAACGGACGACAATGTCGAAACTACACATCAACTGTCATCATCGATGGCCGTCAAGAACAGGCAACCGGTACAGCGTGTAAAGATCATAGTGGTAACTGGCAAATTATTAACTAAATTACCACTGCCTTCGATTAAAAAAGGCCAGCAATTTTGCTGGCCTTTTATATAAGAACACTAAGCTAAAAAATTATTCTAAACCCGCAAAAATCGTATCTCGAATTTCTTCAACAGAACCCACACCTTGTACTTTGATATATTTAGGCGAGCCGTCTTCGCCGCTATTAGACCAACTTGAGTAATACTCAATCAAAGGTTCTGTTTGTTCATGATAAACGTCAAGGCGTTTAAGAACCGTATCTTCTTTGTCATCATCACGTTGCACAAGGTCTTCACCTGTTATGTCATCTTTACCTTCAATCTTCGGTGGGTTATAAATAATATGGTAAGTACGACCTGATGCAAGGTGAGCACGGCGACCACTCATGCGTTTTACAATTTCGCTATCATCAACATCTATTTCAACTACGGCATCAACCGGTACACCACGTTCTTTTAGTGCGTCCGCCTGTGGAATAGTACGAGGGAAACCATCAAATAGAAATCCATTTTCACAATCGGCTTCTTTGATGCGTTCTTCAACTAAACCAAGGATAATTTCATCTGACACCAAGCCACCGGAGTCCATGACCTTTTTAGCCTCAATACCTAACGGTGTTCCAGCCTTAACAGCTGCACGTAACATGTCGCCGGTAGAAATTTGTGGAATATTAAATTTTTCTTTTATGTAAGTCGCCTGCGTTCCTTTGCCAGCGCCTGGTCCACCTAATAAAATAATTCGCATGGGCTTTTTCCTTGTTTGATAATTATATGTACCCTGACATTATGCATAGACATTGCTGACATGCCAGCCTTGAAAATCTATAGGGTAATGGGGTTAGTTTATGGCTGGCTGAAACGCTCTGACCAATTACCTTCAGGCAAGAATTCTGCTTGTTCGCGAATCGCTAAGGCTTCGGTGTTACGCCCTAAGCCGGACAGAATTTCACTCTTTAGCATTAGCGAACTACGATCATTCGGTGATAATTGCAGGCTAATATTTACAGAATGTAAAGCCGCCTGTGCCTGACCCTGAAGATACAATGCGGTAGCTAAGTTATGGTGACCTTTCTGATAACTGGGATCAAGGCGGATCGTGGTTTGAAAATGGCTCACTGCTTTATCTAATTTTTGCTGTTGTGCCAGCAACACACCAAGATCATCATGGGCTTCCGCATTAGCAGGATTTAACTCTACTGCCCGTTGCAAATCTTGTTCCGCTTTTTCTAATTGCCCATTCCAGATATAACGAACACCTCGCTTAGTATGCGCGAGTGAACTATTAGGATGCCTTTCAATAAACACTGACAAATCAGCAATGCCTTCGGTTATTTTACCTAATCGACCACGCACCATGCCACGCCAGAACCATGCTTGACTATGTGAAGGATCGAGCTCGATGGCTTTGCTCAAGTCTTGTTCCGCTTTATCTAAGTCACCTAAATTAAAATATTCCTCAGCTCGCTGAGTATATAACGGTGCACGATTCAGTTTTTTAGAAATTTCACTAGTTAATGTTTGAATACGTTTATTGGCAACTGCAAAGTCATCCAGTTCTCTTGTTAGGCTAACCGTGGTCGCTTTTGGTAACTCAACCAAGGGATCAATATATTTACCTACTTCCTTAGGTGTATCACCAAAACAGGCAATATAAGATTCTGAAGACATTAATTTTAATGATTCACCACTCGGCGCAAGCCATTCATCATTCTCTAATGAGATATCAACCTCTTCAGCAAAATGTTTACCTGAGCATTGTTCATAAATACGCTCACCAGAGGCATCAAATTGACGGAATGACATCAACCCATCTTCATCACCATAGAAATTTATCATCGTATGTAATGGCGCATTACGATGGTATGGCAAATAACCCGCATAATAATCGCGCAATAAATGCCCCTCATCATCATGAATAAATATTTCTATATTGTGAATAACATCAGGGCGCTCTAACTCCCACTGTACTTTACTTAAAAGCAAATTTTTTTCTGCATCGTAATAACGCACTTCTGTATAGAAATCACCGGCTGTTACACCACCGTAGCCACCGACCTCTTTCTCTGTACGTATTGAGTTATTTTTTATTATTGATTGATGCAACACATAAAGAGAGTCAGCAAAATGGTTCCATTGCTTAACCTGGTTGGTATCCTCACTCATCGGTGAGAGTCGTTCTTTTGCCGTAACCGTTATCGGTATACTTAACACCAATATTAATAAGGCTATATAAATATGCTTTTGACAAAAAAGGTTTTGAAACATGACTCTCTCCATAAGTACAGTAACTATCTTAATGATAGACCGACAAAATACATATTTTATTCCACAATATTGTTAAAAAGCGTACAAATCAACTTGAATGTCTTGCAATCTAACGCTAATACATTGATATTGAGAGGCAATATTTCTAAGCAGTGATGATATCTGTTTGACGTGCTTATTTAATAATAAAGGTAGATAAATGGAAGTTGCAAGCGTAACAAGCAGAAGCAAGTTCATAAATCATCTCTGTCTATCTTTCATTTTATTGTTCTTCACAATAACAACCTCTGCAAAAGGAAACATAACCACCTTACCCAAGCAAAATACCACAACCATTATAATAGGCAGTTCTTTAACTTACCCTGTTTCAACCAAACGACAAGATGGTTACTTAGATCTAATTTATAAAGAAGCCTTCTCAAGAATGGGGGTCAATCTACAGATAAATCACCTACCTTCTGAACGGTCACTTAGAAACGCTAATAAAGGTATTATAGACGGAGACATCCTCAGGGTTGGAAATATAAGTAACTTATATCCTAACCTCATAAAAGTCCCCGAAAAAATAATCGATATGGACTTTGTAGCATTCACCAATTCAGTTAAATTTTCAACCACACATTGGGAGAAAATTCAGCCTTTTTCAATCGGGCTAATTCGTGGCTGGAAAATATTTGAAATAAATACCGACAAAGCTAAAACAGTCACCAAAGTAAGAGATGCAAACTTATTATTCAAATTACTTAAAAAAAACCGCATAGACATCGCTTTGTATGAACGATTCGAAGGTTATGGAAAAATAAAACAATTAGATCTAAAAGGTTTCTATACCCTAGAACCCCCTCTTGCCAGTAAAAAGATGTTTCTCTATTTAAACAAAAAACATGCCCATCTAATCCCGAAGTTAGTAATTATAATTAAAGAAATGAAGCAAGATGGGACTTTCAAGAAGATTCACAAATCGACATTAACTATGGTCATGCCAAAAAAGAAAAGCTTTTAAATATAACGCTATAACATGAATTCTATAAATCAAACACCAACAGCAAAACCCAAACAAATCATCGCGCGAAAATTTGTTTTATATTTATTGTTATCCACTGCTATTATTTCCATATTAGGCACATCTTTCAATATCTATTTAGAATATAACTCACAGTTAAAAACAATTGAAAATAGACTTAACGATATTAAAAAAGCAAATTATGATTCTATAGTAAACGCGCTATGGGTCTCAGATGAACAACAAATAAATATAATTCTGATGGGAATTAAACAGCTCCCTGATATAGAATATATTGAAATTATTGAAGACGAAGAAACTATTTTTTCATTCGGCGATAATAAGCTTAAGACAATCGCAACCGACAATCATATAATACGCAGCTATCCACTAAACAAAGATTATCTAGGCAAACAGATCAATCTTGGGACAATGACTATTCATGTCAGCCTTGAAGGTTTATTCAGCAACCTTATTACTATTGGTGTAAATACATTATATTTTGCAATTATTCAAATTATTATTTTAACGCTTATCATTTTTTTCGTCTTTTACCATTTGGTTGGTCGGCATCTTGCTGCCATGGCGGAATATACTCGTACTCTTAAACTTGAAGAATTAGGTCCTCCTCTGGAACTTGAACGCAATGGAAATGACACGACAGCTACGGATGAGCTTTCTCACTTGGTGAATTCTATCAATGATATGCGCGCTAATTTAAAAACGTCACAGAAAAGCATCAATCAACTACTAACATCGCTAACAAAAAGTGAAGAAAAATTTAGAGGAGTACTTGAATCTTCTGCAGATGGCGTTGTGTTAGTCAACACACACGGGGAAATAGAACTTATTAATAACGCCATTGTAAAAATGACTGGTTATGATAATGATGAACTAATTGGAGAGAAAATAGAAAAATTAATTCCAAACCGCTTCAACCAACATGCTGAACATCGCAATAGATACCTAAAAAACCCGATAATTCGCCCCATGGGTAAGGATATATTTCTTATCTTAAAAAGAAAAGATAATACTGAATTTCCAATTGAGATTAGTTTAACCCCTGTTGAAACTGATGAGGGGATTATTGTTGCGGCAATGATTCAAGACATCACTGACCGAAAAAAAGCTGAACAAGAAAAAGAAAAACTGCTCCAATCATTAGAAAATAAAAATGCTGAACTAGAGCGTTTTACTTATACCGCTTCACATGATTTAAAAAGCCCGCTCGTCACTATAAGTGGCTTTATCGGTTTATTGCGCAAAGACATTGCTGCCGGCGATATGGATAGAGTAGATACTGACCTGGTAAGAATCAACGATGCCACCAAAACTATGCAACGATTATTGGAGGATCTTTTAGCCCTATCTCGTATAGGCAGAGCCACTACACCTCGAGTATCGATATCTCTTAACAATCTCATTGATGATGTATTAGAGCTGTTAGACGGCGTCATTAAATCTACTGGCACAATCATTACTGTTGAACAAAACCTTCCAAGGATCATGGTAGAGGAACAGCGATTTAAGGAGGTTTTCTTAAATCTCATCGAAAATGCTATTAAGTATAGACAAAATGACATTACACCTACAATTAATATTGGTATCCGCCATTCCGATACAACGAATGTATTTTTTGTCTCTGATAATGGCATTGGGATTAAACCTTGCTATCATCATAAAGTATTTGGGCTTTTTGATCGCCTTAACCAAGAAGCAGAAGGCAGCGGGATAGGCTTAGCTATTGTTAAACGAATTATTGAAGTACATGGTGGAGCTATCTGGGTAGAATCAAATAGAGATAATCAGGGTTCAACTTTTTGTTTCACAATAGACGAAGAATGATAACAAGGAGAATAAAATGGCGCTAACTGCTAATAAGGGCGAACCATTAAGAATTTTATTAGTTGAAGATAACCCTGCTCACGCCGAAATGGTGACTCGGAGTTTCGAAACAAACCGTATTGCCAATACTGTTTTTCATGTAAATGATGGCGAACAAGCCCTCAATTATTTATACCAGCGTAAAAATTTTGAACATGTTAACAAAAAACCTCATGTAGTATTGCTAGATTTACGTTTACCTAAAGTAGATGGGCTCACCGTTTTAAAAGAAATTAAAACTTCAGAAAAATTAAAAACTATACCTGTCGTGATTTTAACAACATCCGCTGCTGAAGTGGACGTTACAAAAGCCTATGAACATCACGCTAATAGTTACCTTGTAAAACCCATTGATTTTGATGGTTTTACAAAAATGATGGATGAATTGGGTTATTACTGGCTTGCCTGGAACCATAAACCATTTTAATCAAAATAATACCTTTTCTAGCAGGGGTTAGTTAAACAAGTGAGCACATTAACAAACATTCTTTTAGTTGAAGATAATATTGCACACATTGAATTAATTATTCGTGCATTTGAAAGTGGTCTTCCTGATTGTCATGTACATGTTTGTAATAATATCAATGATGCAAATGATGCCATTTCATCATTATCACCACAAGTTGTCATTACAGATTTAAACTTACCTGATGGTAAAGGCTTAGAACTACTTTCTTCTAACAAACAACAACCTTACCCTCTTATTTTAATAACTAGTTACGGCGATGAAAATATTGCTGTTGATACTATAAAATCTGGTGCATACGATTATATTGTTAAAAGCCCCGAAGCATTTGAAAGCATGCCAAGATCTGCTAAAAGAGTTTTCAGAGAATGGCTTAACATTACCCATACCTTACGCATACAAAAAGAGTTAGTTCTAAAAGAACGCGAACAAGCAGAAATTCTTAATTCAATCACAGATGGTGTTATCACTACAAATGAAAAAGGCACCATCCTCTCATTTAACAATTCAGCTGAGCATATATTTGGTTTAACTTCCGATGAAGCCATTGGTAAAAATATAAACATTTTAATGCATTCATCAACTCAAGAGATTATTTCAGAACACAACATTAATACTAATGGCTCTATTATTACCGAGGTTGTTGCCAAACATAAATCCAGTAAAATATTCCCAATTCGCCTATCTGTAATAGAGTTATCCAAAGGCAATAATAGTAATCGACGTTTTATAAATACCTGTCATGATTTGTCTCATGAAAAGCAACAGGCTGAGCAAGTTCGTCGTAGCCATAAAATGGAAGCACTTGGAAAACTCACCAGCGGAATAACACATGATTACAATAATATGCTCAGCGTTGTCCTTGGTTATTCTGAGTTATTAACAAATTTACTTACTGATGAACCGGTACCTGCACGTTATGTAAGTGAAATTCGTCGCGCTTGTGATCGTAGCGCACAACTAACCAAAAAACTGCTCTCTTTTTCGAAGCATAAAAAGAGTGATGCAACAGCACTTAATATAAATAGCATGCTCGTTGAGCAGCAAGATATGTTAATGCGAACTTTAACTGCACGCATTGCACTAAAACTTGAACTTGAAAATAGTTTATGGAATATCATTGCTGACAACAGTGACCTCGCGGATGCCATCTTAAATATCTGCATCAATGCTATGCATGCAATAGAAGATCAAGGTCGCTTAACCATTGAGACCTGCAATACTCAGCTTAATAGTGAAGCCGCATCGCTACTTGAATTACCCTCAGGCGACTATGTCATGCTTAGTATTACCGATACCGGGTGTGGTATGGATGACACGACAAAAGACAGAATATTTGATCCTTTTTATACCACTAAAGGAGAAAATGGAACGGGTTTAGGTTTAAGTCAAGTGTATGGATTCATCGAGCGCAGTAATGGCTCAATTAATATCAAATCTGAGCGTGATCAGGGTTCAACATTTATATTATATTTCCCTCGCCACAGAGGAGCCACCAATGAAAAAGACCTAGCTGTTGCAACAGATGAAAATTATAACGGTAGTGAAACTATTTTACTTGTTGACGACGAACCCGCTCTACTCAATTTAACAACCGAAATACTTCGAAAAAGTGGTTATACCGTACTAAAAACAACCAGCCCTAATCATGCACTGAAATTGCTTGAATCGAATACAATTTCGTTAATGCTTTCTGATGTCATTATGCCCAAAATGGACGGTTACGAACTCGCAAGCATCGTCAGGAATAAATACCCGAAAATTAAAATACAACTTGCCAGTGGGTATTCTGAAATGAGAGGCACTGATGTCTATAATAATGAATTACAAGAAACACTATTACTCAAACCATACACTGTTCAAGAGTTATTAAAGAAAATTAGAAACCTATTAGATGAAGTTAAATCAACAAACTTATTAGAAAAAAACAAATTATAAATATTAAGCTGCTATTTGGTTTGCCATGGCTTCAACTTCAGCAAGATCTGTTTCAATCAAGGCTTCAAATTCAGTTATCACTTGCTCTTCATCAAGACCTAAAGCATTTAGAACATCTTTTGAAATTTCTTCACTATTCTCATCACCGATTTTGATACGCTTTAATAGTCTATTCGCAAGCTTTACTAAGTTTACGTACACATCGTAGTCGCCATGATAACCATCAGTATGATGTTCTCGTACAGTCGTACAGACTTGAGGAGGTAACCCCCATGCTTCCATTAACCAAGAACCCATTTGAGCATGCCCCATTTCAATCACATCACGTGCACGTCCCATACCAAGAACCTGTTGCTCAAGATCGGTAATCGCTTTCTCAGGGTTGGCTGCTGCCATTTTATTTAACAAATAAAATTCTGGTTGGAATAGATGTCCTAACAATAAAAAACCAAAGTTGTGCAATAATCCAGATAAATATGCCATGCCTAATTTAGGTTGCTGTTTGGCTGGCATCAGTTTAGCAAGCCGTTGCACCAATATGGCGCAAGCAACGCTATGTTGCCAAAATGCATCCATACCCAATGGACCATCCTTTGGATTACGGAAACTCTTACCAACTGTTATGCCTAATGCCATATTCATCGTCATATCAAAACCAAGCACACGAACAATCGCATCCTGTGTTGAATCAATTTTTCCTCGATAACCAAACAATGATGATGTGGCATAACGTAACGTTTGAGCAGAAAGACTTGGATCGGATTGTACTATTTTTGATAACTCAACAATCGAAGCATCTTCATCTTTGCTTAATTTAAGAATTCGCATTGCAATATCTGGCATGGATGGAAGTTCATAAATCTCTTCAATACGGCGCTTCATATCAAGTGGTGAGGCATATCGTATTGCGCTGACATCTGTTTCTGCTAACGCGGTTAATGGATAAGCAAATTTCCCAAGATTACTTCTGCCAAGCAATTCAATGTAATCATGTCCCGTCATTTTAACTGCAGCGCTATGCGAACCTGGCTCAAAGTAAACTTCATCTAGTTTTGCAATGCTTTGATCAATAAAAACGGGAATATCAAACGGTTCGCCAATAGGTGGCACTGAACCATACTCACAACAATCAAATTTATTTGAAAACTCACGATAACTTGCAACAAATAACTCATGCCCTAATTTTGACTGTAGTGCTTTAAAATCTAACACATGTGTCACAGGTAAAATTGCCATGTAATGCTTATCACCATCGGTCATGATGACTGCGCGTAGCATTTTTGCATAAGGGGCATGAATACTGTCTGCAGTTGCTTCAAGAGTGCGCGTGTTGTCGTGCGAGAGAACGGTGTAATGCACACCATGTTGTTGTATGAATGATACGACTGTTTGCGAGATTGACATTATCTACCTACCATTAAAAAAACTGTCCCACGTCCTGCTTCCACTCTCGCATCCCATTCGATTATTATTCCTTCAATCTGTGCTGAGTATTTTTCTCAGCCATATTTACAATATAGTCGCTAAAACTAGCCACTATACGGGCATAGTTCACAAAAATGCCGACACAGTTATTATTAATTTTCTTTTTGTTTATATGATGTTACACGATTGTGTAATAAAAAGTTAACAATCTGCCCTCTATATAGTGATTATTTACACGATTTTACTCATTTGGCTGACGTAATATCGCAAATTGGGCAAATAAAGGCTCGGTCACGGGCGCCAATTTTTTGCGCATAACGCTACCAATGGCATCCGTACGCGCAAAAACAGGCGTTGCTATGGCATCTGTGATACTTGCTAAACATAACATGGATTCAATATCTGATTTCAATGCGGGCAGTGCTTTAAGCAATTTATCAAGTTCTCGGTCATCCGATATGGTTTTCTTCTTAGCTTCTTCAACTAACACTAAGATATCCTGTTCTGCCATGGCATTGGATTGCATCTCGTCATAACTTTGTGCGTTGATCTCAAAGTCTGGATTAAAATAATTCCCTACCGCGTTAAACAGTGCACACACTGCTTCTTGGTTAGCCGGTTTTTTCAAAATAGCTTCACTAGTATGAATAAAACTTTGTCCTGCTGCCGATAATATTTTTTCAAGTTGTGCCGCGTAACGATTGCCCTGCTGTCTTAATTCTGCTAAATTTTTCTGATATTGTTCCGCATCTTCACGTGCTGTGCGCGCTTCCGGGAGAGCATCTGGGCAGGCTTCAAGAAAACCAATCCAAAAAACATTTTTTTTCACACCGCGAGACCATAATTCATTACGCGTCTCATCAGTAATAAGATTACCTTGCAAAACTAAACGCACACTACGAACAATGGCATAGGGATCTTCTTCAAAAGGCAAAAACTCTATAAGAAAGTCTGCGAGAACTTTACCCATTTCACCCTTAACGACATGTTCGCTTTCTAGCATACATCGTGCGTATTCAGCTTCTGATGCAGCCCACCAAGCAAGTTTCGCTAACTCATTCGTCAACCCTTGTGCGCATACAACCGCCATAATTGCCTCGGGTTCACCGATTTTTAATAAATCAGCAAGACTCTCATCTTTCATCTGCCCCATACGTGTCCAGCGTTTTAAATAAACCGGATACCCACCCGGCGAACCTAACACATGACTAGAGAGTAATTCTTTTACTTGCTTAATATATTTCTCATCATTACAGTTTGGGTTAAGTTGAATTTGCATTTCATTACCATCAGCAATGCCATATACCATCATACGACCTTCATCAATTCTCACGGCATTGACATTGTTCGCCAACATAACATTGAGTCGTAAATTATCTTCTGTAGAAAGTGACACTCTGCCTACCTTTACATTTTATTAAATTTTTGGTTCTATTCGCTTATGAACAAACAAGAGGGCGTGATTCAATTTAATTTATCTCATCAGAATACTGATGAATTGCACTACCCTGAACTTAATGCGCTCATAAAAAGCCATCAACACATGCATCAACTTGGTCTTATAGGTCAAGACCCTTTACGTTACGATGGCTATGCCTATGGTAATATCAGTTATCGGCTTACTGATAATGAATTCATCATCAGTGGTACACAAACCGGTGGCATTTCTCACCTCACCACAAAACACTATACACAAGTCATACACTGCGATATTAGCAATAATTCTGTGCAATCACGTGGCCCTATCAAACCTTCTTCAGAATGTATGAGCCATGCCGCCATTTATTCTGCTGCGCCTGACGTGATGGCTGTTATACACGTCCACAATCCAGATATTTGGCTACAACATCAAGCCCTGCAACTTGTGACAACACCTGCAAATATCGACTATGGCACACCTGAGATGGCTCTCTCTATTCAAGCATCTGTTAAAAAATCTCAAGCTTGTATTGCCATGCTCGGTCATTTAGATGGTGTTATCTGTTTTGCTCACGATATTGAAACCGCTGATCAACAAGTCACGCAGTTATATCAACAAGCACAATCGCTAGTTTAATTGAACTCGCTGACCCCACGGTAATTTTGCGTGCCCTTTCACTAACCAAATCACTGGGAATGAAGGCTCATACGCAGGGAACTCACCTTCTGCGTCAGTAAAGTAAATAAGTAAATCAGGTTGCTTTCCTTGTTGTTCTGCAAATTCAAACGCAGGACGAAAATCTGTTGCCCCTCCGCCCATCATATCGTCTGGCACTTCAAAGGTATCCCACGGTTCAAAATTCCACGGCGCATTCTCACTGACGTGATCATCACAGGCAATAAGAGTAATACGCGCACGCATTTGACCTTTTATTGCATCAATTTCTGAAATGAACTCGGCAACCTCGGCATCACTAATAGACCCGCTAGTATCAATGATGACAGTCACATCTAATTGACTACTGCGTAAACTGGGCAGGATAGCCGTCCCTTCTCGACGTGAAGGACGTTGGAAGCTGTAGTCATCACGGGCAATCGCTGTCATATAACGCGCTAATAACATCCGCCACGGTAATTGGGGTTGTAATAGATGATCAACAAGTCGTGCCAGTGCCTCACCCATTTTCCCTGCTTGCATGGCGGTCTGCGCTGCACCCGCGAGGCGTTGTTGCCATTGTACGGACAAAGATTCTTTTTCTGCTTCCGTTAAAGGTGGCGGTTGTGCTGCGCCGCTTAAATTCTCATCTAATTCAGCCTCGCTGCCACTAGACTGATTGCTTTGATCGGTTTGAGGTTCATCACTTTGGTCACCGTCATCATTATCTTGATCACCCTGTGATGAATCATTATGTTCATTCTGTTCACGATCATCTTCATCGTAAACATGTTGATCTTGGGTTTCGCGATCATCCAAGTCATCAATAGTTGGGTAAATTTCTTCCGCTGTCATTTCTGCATACTGCGGATCGTATAAGGTATCGGGAATCGGCTGCATGCCTTCATTTATAAGGATAGGATTAATCGCTAAATCACACGCCAGATCCCAGCGATGCTTAACACGATGTTGGCGACGCGCAAAATGAGACAATGCACAATGCAAAGCTTCGTGTGCAAGGATAAACTGGGTTTGCTCAACCGACATCGCATCGATGTAGTCATGATTATAAAAAAAAGTCTTGGCATCGGTTGCTGTTGATTTACACCAACTGGCATCGGCTTGCTTCATGGGCAAACGCAATACCAACGCGCCAAGAAAGGGCTTATCTAGAATAAGTCGAGTACGGGCTGCTGCCAATTTTGTTTCGACATTATTAGACATAGTGAATGCTAACCGATCACTTAATTGTACAACATCACATCAGCAATATCTTTTGCCCATGTAGCAAACTGTGGTACAGCAAACATTTCTTCACCCACCGCACGGTGCATATCAGACACCAACATCACACCCATTTCACGTTGTGGGAAGCTGCGTGCGTAATCGAGAATATATCCCCACACTTCCTGACCATTTCCTTCGCCCTTAGCACGAATTGCTCGACCAACCAATGAAGCAGCAACGGCGTATTGCAAATCAATTTCTTTCGGCACACTGATGTCTTCACCTCGCAGAATGGCATCGATATCAGGCATATTGTCGAGGTTATCAACAAAAGCTTTTAACTCAATGCCTGCTGCGGGCCCCACACAGGCTTGCAAGGTACCTAAGAGTAATTCAGGGTGATCACCAAATTTTTGTAAACCACGATGTGCAAACTCCCACGAACGTGGAGAGGGGAAAGCAACGGGGTTATGCGCCGGATCAAAATCAAAGAGTAATTCAGGGCGAAAACGTAAGAAGGCTATCACCTTTTCATCAATGCCGTTGTTGTACGCCCATGCAACCCAGTCATCAAGATGCGTATCGACTTCAAAATGTGAAAAACGGTTCGCTAATGGAGCAGGCATCGTATAAGTCACCCCACGATCACCCTGCCGGTTACCGGCTGCAAAAATAGCCCAGCCATCAGGCACTTTGTATTCACCCAAACGACGATCTAAAATTAATTGGTAAGCAGCGGCCGACACAGTCGGCGCAGCAGAGGTAATCTCATCTAAAAATAAAATGCCCTTTTTGCCATGCCGTTTTACATCAGGAAGAATAGCGGGGATTGCCCACTCAACCGTATCGTCAACACGGAAAGGAATACCGCGTAAGTCAGTCGGCTCCATTTGTGACAACCGAATATCAATGACCTCAACGCCATTATGCTCAGCAACCTGCGCAATTATTTGCGACTTGCCTACGCCGGGAGGGCCCCAAAGCATGACAGGCGTATGATGCCCGGCATCAGTACTCTTAAATTCTCTTTCCAAAACAGCTAATAACTGGGCCGGACGCAT
>CAZIWG010000011.1:0-49289 GCA_964542925.1 uncultured Granulosicoccaceae bacterium
CCTTTTATGGTTTGCAAATGTGTAAGAAAGACTTGAACTTACAGGTTAGCCCATTAGGTAACCCTGGCATGCCAATGCCAATGGCGATGGATAAGTGGTTCCCTGTTTTGGGTACAGCGATTCCAGGTATGCAAAGCATCATGACTATGATGATGAAGTCAAAAATGAAATCTAAAGGTGTTGCAAGCATTGAAGAATTGCGTGAGCTTTGTCAGGAAGCGGAAGTGAGAATGATTGCTTGTCAAATGACGGTTGATTTATTTGACTTTAATACCAGTGATTTTATTGATGGTTTAGAATTCGGTGGCGCAGCGACGTTCTTCGAATTTGCTGGTGAAGCGGATATTACGCTTTATATCTAGCATCAGAAGTAAGTTACAAAAAAGCCCGGCTAATTAGCCGGGCTTTTTTATTGCCTCGAACCATCGGAGATTACCTTGAGTCATTGAAAATGGCTAAGGTACTTATAATGAACCTCGTAGGGGGGACTATAAGCGTTGAGGTATTTGTTGTAAAACTAGTAGAGGTTATTTAAAAACTCCAACGTGCTTGTGTGCTGAGAATATTTGCATCGATATCAAATACGCCTACCAAACCACCTTTGAGTCTGTCTTCGCCAGAGGCTGTTTTGCGTACGCTTGCATCTTTAATAAATAAATGAGCGAAACCGAAATCAATATTCATCTTATTTGAGGCTTTGTAGGTAAAACCAGCGGTTAGCCAAGTGCGATCTGCATCAGGAATACGAATTGAAATTAATTCAGCACTAGGCGTCGCTGATTCATCGAATGCGACACCTGCACGCCATGTCCACTTATCATTTTGTTGATATGTCATGCCAAGTGAGTAGCGATTACTATCTTTGAGTTTGAGTGTCGTTAGACCATCTGGTTGTAGTGTGTTTTCGAACACGAATCGAATTTCTTCTACGAGGCTCCAATTGGTCCAGGTGAAATCACCATTGACGGTTAACTTGTTGTTAAGTTGATGTTGGAATCCAATGGAGAGGTTGTCGGGTACGGTTATTTCGCCGGTTACATCACTATCAACGAAACGCCCCCCACCGGCAGCCGTAATGACGGCAGAAATAGCGGCTGAGGAGCGGAAGTCGGCATCACCTTCTAGTTTGTATTTAATTCTTGATCGATAAGCCACACCAATACGTGTTTGTGGCGATGCTTGCCAGAGTAAACCCGCGTTGTAGCCATAACCCCAATCATCACCTTTAACGATGATTTCACCATCATCACCTTGAGGTGTTCGTCCTGCTCCAGCGAAGATAGTGCCAAAGTCGACAGCGTTGGTTAGTGTCACATCTATATATTGGGCACTGATACCAAAGCCAATATTTAGTGTGTCGC
The DNA here is from genome assembly GCA_964542925.1 of uncultured Granulosicoccaceae bacterium. Taxonomy (GTDB): domain Bacteria; phylum Pseudomonadota; class Gammaproteobacteria; order AKS1; family AKS1; genus Sulfuriflexus. The sequence continues at coordinate 1,362 of CAZIWG010000011.1, forward strand.
TGGCTTTGTATGAAACGCTAGGGTTTATATTGACCGTTTTTAGCTCTGAACGGAGTGTGTGGTAACGACCTACCCAGCCATTCTTAAAATCAGTTGTGAGTCCAAATGGTGCGTTAATACCGAGTCCAGCTGTCCACTGGCTGTTGATTGCACGTGTATAGTAAAAATTGGGTACCAACGCAACAGGTCCCGGATCACCACCATTTTCGTTATTGACGTTAAGATTTGCTGTAGTGACATGCGTTGAGCCTTGATCCTTGAATTTGGCGTTAGGGTCAATAATGTTTGCACTGAAGGTCACCGTATTGCGGTTTTTGAGGGAGCTCATACCAGCAGGGTTGAAGTAAAGGGTAGAACCATCAGTCGCTGCAGTAGAACCTGTTGAAAAAGCAGCGCCTAAACCAGTGACACTTTGTTCAATAATGCCAAATGCGGCGGCATGTGCATTGCTTGAAAAAATTGCGAGGGTAACGCTGGCAGCTATCAGGCTAATAGCTGAGGTCTTAATTTGAATCATTTGTAGCTCCCTGTAACGTCGAAATATAATTTTCTTATTGTTATGTTTATACATAATGAGACGGGTTGAAACCAATGTAAAGCGCTTGATCGAGTGAATACGTAACATATGTTGTAAAAAAGATACACTAATTAAGTCTGGATTGCCTATAAGCATCTTCTTATATTAATATCGGTACGTACTGATTTTCATAGATTAAACAGCTTTAAAATAGCTTTATAATAGTTTTATTAAATAATAAAAAAGTGTTGACAATACCCTTCATCCTAGAGAAACTGTTGCCGTTGTAAGACAGGATGTCTTTATTTAACAACAAAACAGATTGTATTTTGCACAGCTTGTTCATAAACAAGGATGTGCCTATAAAAACATAAGGTTATGTCTGCTTTGGGAGGAGACACTCTATGAAATTTTCTAAACACTTAATTGCTGTGGCGACAGCGACAGCACTTCTGGCACCAGCAACGGCTTCGGCAACGGCTGGTTATTTTTCACTTGCTTATGGCGCTAAATCACGTGGTATTGCGGGTGCGGCGACAGCACTTTCACAAGACACTTACGCGGCAGCGACCAACCCGGCAGGTATGGCTAAGGCTGTTGGTACTAACGATGTAGGCGTATTGGTTTTCTCACCAAGTCGTGAGTCAACCACTTTATGGGGTAATCAGGAAAGTGGTGCTGATGGCTTCATTATCCCAAGTGGTGGTTTTGTTCGTAAATTAAATGACAAAATGACTTGGGGAATGAGTATTTACGCTAATGGCGGTTTGAATACTGATTATGAACAAAATGCAGGTGCTGGTCGTAACCTTTTTGGTTATCCTAATGAAGGTTTGGGTGTTGATTTAGCTCAGCTTATTTTTGCTCCAACACTTACCTATGCGCTAAATAAGAACCACACTGTTGGTGCATCATTATTGGTTGGTTACCAGCAGTTCAAGGCTCGTGGCTTACAAGGTTTTAATGGTCTTAAAGGTGATGGTTCTACTACAGGTACAGAAGCAGGTAATGAAGGTTTAACTAACCAAGGTTACGATACGGCATGGGGTGTTGGTTTACGCGTCGGTTGGCAAGGTAAAATAAGTAAAAACGTAAGTGTTGGTGCTGCCTACTCAACTAAGGTTTACATGAATGAGTTTAGTAAGTACGACAAACTATTCGCAGAAGACGGTGATTTTGATATTCCCGCTAACTGGTCTATCGGTATTGCTGGAAAGGTTTCACCTAAAGTTACTTTATCAGCTGACTTCCAGAGAATTCTTTACGGTGATGTGAAAGCAATTTCTAATCCGGGTCCTACCAATGCAGGTGCGAACGTATTTGCTGATGGTCAGGGATTCTTGGGTACAGACAATGGTCTTGGTTTTGGCTGGGATGATGTGAATGTACTTAAGCTGGGTGCTATTTATGAGCATAATGCTAACTTCACTTACCGTTTTGGTTACTCTTACAACTCAGAAGCGTTTGATGATGATCAATTAGCATTTAATGTGTTAGCACCAGCGGTTATTCGTCAGCATATTACAGCGGGTTTCACCTACTATCCAAATGCTAAAGATAACCAGCAAGTAACCTTTACCTTTATGCATGCGGTTAATGCGAATCAATCAGGTGCATTCCCTACTGCCTTCGGTGGTGGACGTACAAGACTTGAAATGTACCAAAATGCATTTGATTTCCAATACACTTGGAAGTACTAAGCTCGTTAGTCGTTATATAGTTTGATTTAAAAGGCCATGCAATTGCATGGCCTTTTTTTATGTGCGGATGTGTACCATTGTGTTATTGATTTTTCAATGGGTATAATGACATTGATCATAATTTATTGATGGAATTTACTATGCTGCGATTAGGGAGTTTTCTCGTCTTTGTGGGGAGTGTTCTACTTTCCACCTCATTACTAGCTGAACAAATAGATAAGTCTGCGTTATTACTGGTTGTTGCCAAGTATGAAGACGTGGTCATTCAGCGAGAATTTGATGCGACGGTTGAAGCGGTTAACAGGTCAACGATAGCTGCGCAAGTATCCGAACAAATTACACAAATCAATTTTGATGTGGACGATTATGTTGAACAAGGTGCGATACTGATTAAATTTAACGATACCAAGCAACGAGCACGATTTGAGCAAGCTAGTGCACGTTTACGTGAAGCTGATGTTGCCAAGAAAGATACACAAACAGAGTTAGAACGGGTTCGTGAAATATATAGGAAAAAGTTAGTTGCCAAGGCAACCCTCGATAAAGCAACAGCTGTATTTAAATCAGCAGTTGCCCGTCAGTCTCAAGCCAAGGCACGGCTTAAAGAGGCAACGCAACAGTTAGAGCAAACCATCGTCAGGGCTCCTTATAGTGGCATTGTTATAAAACGACATGTTGAATTAGGTGAAACGCCCTCAATAGGCCAAGCATTAATGACAGGCTTGTCTTTAAATCAATTACGGGTCTCTGCCAACGTGCCGCAGCAATTTATTTCTGTTTTACGACAGGGATGTTGTCCCGCAAGAATAGTGCTACCTAATAAGGTTGGGCAACGTATATCAACAAAAAAGTTAACTATTTTCCCTATCGCCGATAGTCAAACACACAGCTTTAAAATTCGAGTTGATTTAGAGGAAGGGCAGCACGGTCTTTATCCTGGTATGTTTGTTAAATTAGAATTAGATGTTGATACACAAAGACGGCTTATGATCCCTTCTGATGCGTTAGTAAACCGTGGCGAAGTGACGGGTGTTTATGTATTAGATAAAGATAAGATAACATTTCGTTATGTGAAAAGTGGTTTTAAACATAAAGATGGGCGCATTGAGATCCATGCGGGTCTTGATGAAGGGGATCGTGTTGCTGCTGATCCAGTGACGGCAGGTATTATGTTAAAGGAACAAACGCAATAATGAGCGAATCATTAGGCATTTCTGGGCGTATTGCTCGACAGTTTCTGTTATCAGAAATCACACCACTGTTAGGCTTAGTCGGATTGTTATTGGGCATGTTTGCTATTTTAGTCACGCCTCGTGAAGAAGAACCGCAAATAAGTGTCACGTTTGCGGATGTCTTTATTGCATATCCTGGAGCAACCGCAACGGAAGTAGAGCATTTAGTGACGACTTCTGCGGAGCAAGTTTTATCTGAAATTGAAGGTGTAGAGCATATCTATTCAGTTTCACGTGATGGAATGGCGGTGTTATCGGTTCAGTTTACTGTTGGTGAAGACCGGACTCAGGCGATTGTGCGTTTATATAATGCAATATATTCCAATCAAGATTGGTTACCGCAAAACCTGGGAGTAGGGCAACCATTAATAAAACCCAAAGGAATTGATGATGTCCCCATTGTTACGGGCACGCTATGGAGTGAAGATAAGAGTATTACCGCTGAAGAATTATTGCGCATTGCACATAGTGTTGAAACAGAATTAAAGCGAGTGCCAGGGACACGTGATATTTACACGGTTGGTGGAGCACAACGAGTGCTAAACGTTAAGATAGATGCACAACGTTTAGCTGCCTACAATATAGGTTTAGCAGATTTAAGAAAGGCGCTGTTGGCAGCCAACAGCGCAGATGATGTCGGTGTGATAACCAGTAACAATATTAGTATTCCTGTGCGCGCGGGTAGTTGGCTAAGTAGTGTTGATGATGTGGCAAAAATAATTGTTTCGATGCAGCATGAAACACCTGTTTATCTTGAAGATATCGCTACTGTTACTTTAGAGGCTGATGTGTCTGAACAATATGTTTGGTTTGGTACAGCAGCGGCATCAGCCAGCAAAGGGATTAGCGTAAAAGGGGATTTCCCCGCCGTTACTATAGCGATCGCGAAACAGTCGGGAACCAATGCAGTTGAAATATCTGAACAGGTGATAAAGCGTTTTGATCTTTTATTAGGAACGGTTGTACCTGATGGTATACATGGCACTTTAACGAGAAATTATGGCGCAACGGCGAATGATAAAGCACAAACACTGATTGGCAAGCTGATATTTGCGACAGCCTTTGTGGTGTTGTTAGTTTTGTTAACCTTGGGTTGGCGAGAAGCCATTATTGTCGGTACAGCGGTCATTGTGACGTTAGCGATGACCTTGTTCGCATCGTGGGCATGGGGTTTTACGCTTAATCGAGTTTCACTGTTCGCGTTAATCTTTTCTATTGGTATTCTGGTTGATGATGCCATTGTGGTTGTTGAGAATATTCATCGACATATAGTGATGGGAAGGCGTTCTCTTGTGGAGGCGATCCCTTATGCCGTTGATGAGGTTGGCGGTCCTACTATATTAGCGACATTCACAGTGATCGCTGCATTATTACCGATGGCATTTGTGACGGGGCTTATGGGTCCTTATATGAGTCCGATACCTATTAATGCCAGTATTGGTATGTTGATCTCTTTAATTGTCGCGTTTGTATTAACACCATGGTTAACACATTTGATTTTGAAAGATGGGCAATTACATCAGCATGATAAACCATCGATAAAGAGTAAGGCACATCAATTTTTTGAACGTTACCTTGGTCCATTCCTTAATAAATCAGCAGGACGTAAAAATAGACAAAAATTATGGTTAACTATTGCAGTGTTAATTATTGTTTCAGTCTCATTAGTCGGCTTTAAGTTAGTCGTACTGAAGATGTTGCCATTTGATAATAAATCAGAATTTCAAGTTGTGATTGATATGCCAGAAGGAACAACACTAGAACAAACTTCAAGTGTCGCAAAAGCATTAACAGTTGAAATTAGAAAAGTGCCTGAAGTGAGTGATTTTCAAGTGTACGTAGGAACTTCCTCACCCATTAACTTTAATGGCTTGGTCAGGCAGTACTATTTGCGAAGTGGCGATAATGTTGCTGATATTCAAGTAAATTTAGTGGACAAAAAGCAACGACAACGTAAGAGTCACGAAATTGCCGCTGACTTACGTGAACCCTTGAATGTCATTGCAAAACGATTCAATGCCAATATAAAAGTCGTTGAAGTGCCACCAGGTCCACCTGTTTATTCCCCTTTAGTTGCAGAAGTTTATGGTATTGATTACAAGGGACAGATAAGAATAGCAAAACAGGTGCGTGAGGTTTTCGCAGAAACGGATAACATATCGGATATCGATGATTCTATTGAATCAAATACGCAGCGATGGTCGGTACAGATAGATCGTCAACGCGCTTCTTTGTTAGGTATTAGTCAGCAACAAGTTGTAAATTCAATACGCACCTTATTACAAGGTGAAGATGTTAGTTATTTACATGATGAACATGCCAAATATCCTATTCCTATTCGTATTGAGTTTTTGAAAGAAAATAAAACAGATATAGCTAAGCTTGCTGGTATAAAAGTCCGAAACAGTAAAGGCATATTGATAAGCTTGTCGGAGATTGTATCGTTTAAGAAGATTTCTGTTGATAATGCTATTTATCATAAAGACATGTTGCCAGTTGTTTATGTCACCGCAGATGTCACAGGAGAATTAGATAGTCCTTTATATGGATTATTTGATATTTTTGGAAAATTGAAAGAGAAAGGAATTAAACAATATCTTATTCAACAGCCAGATCATCCACATGATTACAGTATAAAATGGGATGGTGAGTGGCAAATCACCTATGAAACATTTAGAGACATGGGGATTGCCTATGCGGTGGGTATGATCTTGATCTATTTATTAGTGGTTGCACAATTCCGTTCTTATATTGTTCCTTTGATTATTATGGCGCCTATTCCCTTAACTATTATTGGTGTTATGCCAGGGCATGCTTTATTGGGTATTCAATTCACTGCAACCTCTATGATTGGCATGATCGCCTTAGCAGGCATTATTGTTCGCAATTCTATTTTATTAGTAGATTTTATAAATGAGACAGTGGCTGAGGGCATGCCGTTAGATGAAGCGGTAATTAATGCCGGAGCGGTAAGATCGAAACCCATTATTCTAACTGGACTTGCCGCCATGTTAGGCGCGCTGTTTATAATTAGTGATCCTATTTTTGGTGGGTTAGCGGTCGCACTGATCTTTGGTATTTTAATATCAACATTGTTAACACTAATTGTGATTCCTGTTCTGTACTATGCTTACTTATATAGGCAAACCTTGAAAACAGCGTAAATAAACTTAACTACGTTTACGTTTCAGCATTTGCCGTTCCATTGTTAAAGCAAATTGTTGAACATGTCGTCGCTGTAATTTAGTGAGATTTTTAAATGCCACACCTACGGTAGTGTGGCGATGTACGGAGTCGGTTGTTATGTTGCGTATTTCCAGATCACAAATAATCTCAATATTGCTAGTAGTGTAAAAAATGCCTGACAATAGCTTAAATTTTTCAAATTTATATGCCACGGTGTGATCAAATTGTAAACATAGACCTCCTCGTGAAACGTTATTAATGATACCTTCACAGCTTGCATCATTTTCAGAGTCATTCAACGTGATAGATAATAAAGTATCTTTAGAAATGGGTGCACGGAAGGACTGGCGACGTTGTTGGTAAATAAGTTCATCTGGAAAATCGATAAGGTAAGCAGGCTTACCATCGTCTTCAACTAGTTTTTTTATAGCACCTTTAAAACTTATTTTTACCCCTTCATGTGTAACATTAAATACAAAACGTTTTTTCTTCATTAATTGCTGATGCGCTAGTTCAGGATGCAAAATATCAAGCAACATGGTGTGTTTGTTGCTGTCAACATCTACAAGCATACTATTGAATGAATTTTTGGTTCCACTGATACCAATGCTGACGAGAAGGTGCTCACGTTGTAGGCGGCCAAGATGTGCTGCCATAAGACTCGGTTTTTGAATGTTATCTTCTTGTTGTTGGTTTAGCATTTAAGTTATCGTTTGCTATATCGAATGCCATTAGTTTAGCAGTGAATAGATTGTTTGTTGAAAATATTTAGGCGTGAGTAAGCGAGTTACCCGCAGAATGATTAATTGATTTACCGCCTTTGCCATAAAGATCTTCTTCAACAGGTGTACCTTGTAAGATCGAAAGTGCTTGTTTAATTCTACGTTGTGAATTACTCAGCAATTTACCATTAATACGATTTTCTTCCTGACATTGTTTAAGAACAGATTGTAAATTATTCCATGTTGTTTTGAACTGTGTTGTAAACGGATCAACACAGCTTTCAATATATTTATTTAAGCTAAGTTCATTATTACCAAAACCGGCTTGTTGTAAATATTGGCTACATTGACGAGTGTTAATTTGCATAACGTCAGCCAGTTGCTCTTTACTATTGGTAACATCTTCAAGTGCCGCACTATCATTCATTGCCAGCACATTTCGCTCGTCTTGTAAGAGCATCATTAATTGCTTGGCTTGTTCTTCAGCTTCTTCAAGATAACCTGCCATGTATTCAGTACTTAGCTTGTTAGTCATATTTATTTATCCAGTATCGCTTCAAAATCAATAAGCTTGTTAGCAACAGATTGCGCATCAATCTGATAGCTACCATCAGCAATGGATTGTTTAATTGCTTCAACACGTTGAGTGTCAACAACAGGCAATGCGGATAGGCTGCTTTCGATGCTGCGTAATTGAGAAGAAGTTTCAGTCAGGCTAACTGTATCGGCAGAGGATGGTCTGCCATTTGTATTTTGTTCGACACTAGGTTCAGAACGCCCGACATTATTCTCAGGGCGAGTGTTTCGGTCTGTTTGTACTGGACTGTTATTTTGTCCTGTTATTTCAATCGGCATTACTATTTACTCCAATTCTCATTTCACTGTCTTATGTAACGTCCGTTATAAAGAAAACTTTAGTTATTTTAGTCAAAAATTTGCCTTTTATAGCTTAATCTCAACAAAACCGTTGTAAGTCACTGTTCCTTCAACTATTTTATTTGTAGAGGTGTTTTTAACCCTTATTCTATCGCCAATCCGCCCATTTGAAAGCGCCTTACCTTTGATTCTGACGGAAATCAGGGCACTTTTCGCCAAAATATTGACGTTTTGACCTTGTTTGATGGTATAGGGGCGGTTCAGGTTATTGGGCTTTACCACTAAACCTTTTGCTAGTGTGGTTTTTAGTTTCTGCCCAATCGCTTGTTTAAATGATTTTAAGTAACCATTATTTAAGAAATTGAGTGAACGTCGTTCCAATTTAATTTGATTTGCTTTCAGAAACTGACCTTGTGAGACGGTTTCTGTTGTGACGATGACATCAGCAAATTGTGTGATGGTAACAGGGACAAAAATCGACCAACGGTGAGTTTTATCGGTGCAGCGAGCTCCTACCGCTATTCGTCCTTGTAAACGATGCCCCTGCGGTAAGCTATGTGTGAGTTTGTTATCACATGGAGCAAGACGTAACCGATAGTCCATTGCAGCGGCTGTTACTTCAATATCTTTATCATCTGGGGCGACGCCAAGTTCCGTCCGTAAGAATTGTTCGCTACTTAAACGGATGTCTTCAAGGTCATGATATTGGGCTGCCTGAGAGGTTATAGACACCACACTCAATAGAGCGGCGAGTATTTGCCGCAAAGCGGTATTGTTTAGCTTGTTATGCGGGTCTGTTTTATCTAAAACCTTCATCACGCTATGTTCTCCAGTATTTTCAATATTCTGGGTAAATACGATGCAATAGCTGTGCCTACTTCTATTATTCAAGGAAATTGATTTTATGCCGATAGAACCTGAGGCAACCATAACGTTGCGGTATAACCATTTTATTACAGAGGTTTGTCATGGCAGGTGTATTAGATACGGTTGATCAAAGAACTCGTTTGGCAGGTGAAAACCGATTAGAGTTACTGCTGTTCCATTTGCGTGGCCGCCAACAGTTTGGGATTAATGTATTTAAAATTAAGGAAGTTATTCAATGTCCGTCTTTGACACAATTGCCAGAGTCGCACCACGTTGTGCGTGGCGTTGCCAATATGCGCGGTATGACAATACCTATTTTAGATTTAGGCGCGGCGATTGGGCGCCGTCCATTAGATGACCTTGCGGACTCCTATATTATAGTGAGTGAATTCAACCGAAAGGTGCAGGGTTTTTTGGTGCGTCGTGTCGACCGCATTATTAATTTAAATTGGGAAGATATTCATCCACCTCCCATTAGTGCAGGAAAGAATACTTATTTAACCGCGGTAACACGCCATGATGATACGACGATTGAAATAATTGACGTTGAAAAAGTGTTGGCTGAAGTTGTTGGTGATACCGTACTTGTTTCTAGCGAAGTGCTGGGTGAACGTGCGCCTGAATCAGATACGCAAGAACGAAAAGCGAAGATATTGGTTGCCGATGATTCAAGGGTTGCTAGAAAACAAATCGTTCGTACATTAGAACAGTTGGGTATAGAATATATTACAGCAAATGATGGTGCAGAAGCCTTTAAAATTCTTTGCAGTCTAGCGAAAGATGGCCCCGTGACCGAACAAATTGACATGATTATTTCAGATGTTGAAATGCCAGAAATGGACGGTTATACCTTAGCTAAAACCATACGTAAAACGCCTGGGCTCGAAGGTTTATATGTCATTTTACATACGTCACTGAGTGGTGGTTTTAATGAGTCGATGATTAAAAATGTCGGTGCAGATAAATTTATTTCTAAATTTAGCGCAGATGATTTGGCAAACACGGTGTTGGAACAGTTAAATAAACAACATGCAGACCAATAATGGTTGATGATTTTAAACATATTAATTGGGTCGTAATTTTTGAGTAGCACAATCAGTAATGCTGACTATCAATCATTTAGTCTTTTTCTTGAGAAGGCTTGCGGCATTACGCTAGGTGAAAACAAGCAATATTTAATCGTTAGCAGATTACAAAAACTCATGGATGGTGTTGGTGTTGCTAGTCTTGGTGACTTAGTAGCTAAATTGCAACGCGGTGATACACTGTTACGTGGCAAAATTGTTGATGCCATGACAACCAATGAAACCTTATGGTTTCGAGATAGTCACCCTTATACCATCCTTGAGAAAGAACTTTTTCCTGAAGCCGCCCAACAGCGCCATAAACCGCTAAGAATATGGTCGGCCGCCTGTTCATCAGGGCAAGAACCCTATTCAATGAGCATTATTGCTGATGAGTATATAAAGGCAAACCCCGGTTCGTTGGCAAGAAAAGTTGAAATTGTGGCGACCGATATATCTAAAACAATTTTAGAACAGGCGCGTCAAGCCCGATATGATGAAATGTCACTGGTACGCGGCATGTCAACAGAAAGACGTAACCGTTATTTCAAACAGCATGATGATGTTTGGGAATTAAATAACGATATTAAACGTCGAGTTCGTTTTACTGAATTAAATTTAATGCAAAGCTTCGCAACACTTGGAAAGTTCGATATCATTTTTTGCCGTAATGTTCTGATATATTTTTCCGCCGAATTAAAAAGCGACATTCTTAATCGCATGGCAAAGCAATTACAGCCTAATGGTTATCTTGTATTGGGTTCTTCGGAATCGATTACTGGCTACACCGATGCATTTAAAATGGTTCGTAGTGGTGGTGCTGTGTATTACCAGCTTATTTCCTGAATACTTATCCTTGCTTTACAAGCCTTGCCACTTACAGGCATAGCCTTGCCGTTTAACGAAACCCCTTCGTTACTTTTATTCTTAACTCATTGTTTATAATAATATTTCAATAACTGGCACGCCGTTTGCTCTTATTCAAGTACGCAGTCACATTTGGTGGCTTGATTGAAAGAAAAGCGGAGCAAAACAATGGTACTCAGTCTTGATAATATATTAGGTATTCATACACAGGCATTGTCGCTGTATTCGCAACGCAGCTCAGTGTTGGCCGCTAACTTAGCCAATGCCGATACACCCAACTATAAAGCGAGAGATATTGATTTTAAAAGTATCTTGAGCCGCGCCGCGAACAATCAATCAGATACCACGCGAATGACAGCAACGCGAACAGGGCATTTTGGTGCAAGCACAACATCATCTTTTGTTGCAGATCGTTTGTATCGTCAACCGGATCAACCTTCACTTGATGGCAACACCGTTCAAGTTCAAAAAGAACAAGCGGCGTTTGCAGATAACTCAATGCGCTACATGGTTACTTTGCGATTCCTTACAGGAAAAGTGCAAGGAATCATGACGGCACTAAGAGGCGAATAATTATGTCATTACTCGGAAATTTTAATATTGCAGGTTCAGCACTTGCTGCGCAGTCAATACGACTTAATACGGTAGCGTCCAATTTAGCGAATGCTGAAACTGTCAGTAGTACTGCGGAAGGGACGTATCGAGCACGTCAACCACAGTTTGAAACAATTTTTAGTGATTCTATGCAGAACAAAGAAAGTATGGGCGTGCGGGTAAGGAAGGTACTTGAAAGTAATGCTACACCCCTTAAGCAATATCAGCCAGAACATCCTATGGCAAATGATGAAGGTTATATTTATTTGCCTAGTGTGAATGCGATTGAAGAAATGGCAAACATGATTTCAGCATCACGCTCGTATCAATCTAATGTCGAAGTAATGAATACATCCAAGCAGTTGTTAATGCGTACGCTCAGTCTTGGTCAGTAAGGAGAAATTTTATGAATTCAGTGAATAACGATGCGTTGCAAAGTTTAGGTTTATCAACTAACCGCAACAATATTGATAAGGCCAATGAAGGTAAGAACGAACTTGGTCAGGAGCAGTTTCTTGAGTTGATGACAGCACAAATTCGCAATCAAGACCCTTTTAAACCATTAGAGAATGGTGAGTTTTTGTCTCAGATTGCTCAATTTAGCACAGTATCAGGTATACAAGATTTACAAAATTCATTTTCATCTTTCGCCGGGTCAATTAGTTCAAACCAAGCGTTACAAGCCTCCGCATTAGTAGGGCGTTCGGTGTTAGTTAATAGCGACGTGTCTGTTTTACAACCAGGTGGAAAGGTGGAAGGGGGAATAAATCTTCCAAGCAGCAGTAGTCAGGTAAATGTTGAATTTTATAATTTAGCTGGTGAGTTAGTTAAAAACTTATCACTCGGAGCACAAGGAACCGGAACAGCACAATTTAGTTGGGATGGTTTCACAGATAATGGACAGCCCGCACCGGCAGGTGTTTATCGAATGGTCGCGAATGCAGCGATTGATGGTGAAAATATTACGTTAGGAACCCTGGTTAAGGATAACGTAGAAAGTGTCATTTTAGGTCGACCTGGTGAAGGGACAACATTGAATTTATCTTCATTGGGTGCGACAAATTTTAATCGAGTAGAGGAAATCCGCTAGTTCAGCGGTCACAATTAGGAGAAGATTATGCCATTTCGTGCAGCACTGAGTGGACTCAACGCAGCGTCATCTGAGTTAAGAGTCATTGGTAATAACGTAGCTAACGCATCAACAACGGGCTTCAAAAAATCACGTGCCGAATTTTCGGACATTTTTGCAACCAGTAACTTGGGTGTCGCATCAAATGCCGTGGGTAGTGGTATTCGTGTTTCGGCGATTAAACAACAATTTTCACAAGGCAATATTGGCTTTACAGATAATAATTTAGATTTAGCGATTAGTGGTCAAGGCTTTTTTGTACTGAATGATAATGGTATCGCATCTTATACGCGAGCAGGTGCTTTTGGTGTTGATCGAGATGGTTTTGTTGTTAATTCATCAGGTAGTCAGCTAACTGTTTTCCAAGCCGATACCTCGGGTAATATTACCGGTGCACAGGGAAGTTTGCAGTTAGATACCTCAGACATTGCACCACAAGCATCGGCACTTGTTAATTATGCAGTCAATCTTGATTCTTCTGCTGCAATACCTGCAGCGGCGGCGACAACAACGATTACTTTGGGCGGTACTCAGCTAGATGATGGTGTAAGTCCTTTTACCTCCGGTGCGTTTACTATTTATGATAATAACGGTACGGCAGTTCCTTCATCAACATTACGTTTTACCTATACCGGTACTGCAAACTTATGGAATGTTGAGTTATTACCCGGTGGTTCATCAACTGTGCCGGCTACGATTAATAATAGTGTTGATATTGGTACGGCAAATACAAGCTTAAGTTGGGATCCCGATGGTACGGGGGCACAAGCTGTTGTGCCCATTGCGGTTAATACATCAGCAATTGCTTCAAATACAGGTGGTGGTAATACAGTGACAGCAGCTAGCCCTACGACACAAGGCCCCTTTAATGTTGCTAGTGCTAATTCTTATAATAGTTCTACCTCTTTAACTATTTTTGATTCGCTAGGCTCACCTCATCTTGCGACAACCTATTATCGTAAAACACCAACGCCGAATGTGTGGGAAACCTATTTGTTTGTTGATGGCTCACAAGTTGATGGTCCTTCTACCTTAGGGTTTTCGCAACAAGGTGCGATCATAAATCCTGTGCCACCGTCACAACTCACCGTCACGCCTTTCCCTCCAATCGGTGGAGCGGCGAATATTGCTTTGACATTGGATTACACTAATACCACTCAATATGGTTCAAGCTTTAGTGTTAATTCTCTTGTGCAAGATGGTTTCTCAACCGGACGTTTAAGTGGGATTGATATTGCAGACAGTGGTGTGATTACCTCACGATTCACAAATGGTCAGTCACGTACGATTGGGCAAATTGCATTAGCAAACTTTGGGAACTCAGAAGGCTTACGTCAACTTGGTGATTCCTCATGGGCGGAAAGTTTTGAATCAGGTGCGGCATTAATTGCATCACCAGGCTCAGGTAGTCTGGGTGTTATTCAATCAGGTGCATTAGAAGGTTCCAACGTCAATATCACAGAACAGTTAGTGAATATGATTACTGCACAGCGTAATTTCCAAGCCAACTCACAGGTGATCAGTACCGCTGACACCATTACTCAGACCATTATTAATATTCGATAGTACTGAGCGATAACCGGAGCCTATTATGGACAGACTACTTTACATCGCAATGACTGGCGCTAGCCAAGTAAGTAAGGCGCAAGCGGTGAACAGTAATAACCTCGCTAATGCCAGCACGAATGGATTTCGTGCTGACTTAGAGGCATTCCGTAGTCTTCCCCTTGATGGACCTGGGCATAAGAGTCGTATTTATGCAGTTGCTGAAGGCAAAGGTGTTGATTTCACACAAGGGACTTTAAATACAACCGGAAATCCACTTGATATTGCTTTGAAAGGGCAAGGGTGGATTGCGGTGCAGGCAGCCGATGGCAGCGAAGCCTATACCCGAGCAGGAAATTTACAAATTAATGAGCTCGGGCAGTTGTTAACCGGAGCAGGTTTACCTGTTATAGGAAATGATGGTGGCCCAATTGCTTTGCCGCCATATGAAAAATTGGATATTGGTGATGACGGTACTATTTCACTTCGAGCTAAAGGGCAAAGTGCAAACACGGTAGCCAATGTTAATCGTATTTTATTGGTTAATCCTGATTCAGCTGAAATGTATAAAGGATCTGATGGCTTAATGCGCGTTAATGATGGTGTCGAAGTTGTTCCTGATGCAAAAGTAAACGTAGCAACGGGTGTGCTTGAAAGTAGTAATGTGAATCCGGTTGAGTCGTTAGTCAATATGATTGCTTTAGCACGACAATTCGAAATGCATATAAAAGTAATGAGTACTGCGCAGGAAAATGATGCGGCGACTGCACAATTGATGCGCATCAATTAATTTTTAAAAGTAGTGAGTAACAAACACACACAGCAGAGGATAGAATCATGAACCCAGCACTCTGGATAGCAAAAACAGGATTGGAGGCACAGCAAACACGCCTTTCAGTCGTTGCTAATAACCTGGCGAATGCCAATAACACCGGTTTCAAAAAGGATCGCGCCCTTTTTGCAGACCTTATCTACCAAAATATTAGACAGTCGGGAGCATCGAGTACGCAAAATACTCGTTTACCGACGGGGTTAAATTTGGGTACTGGTGTTAGAACCGTGGCGACACAAAAAGTACATTCACAGGGGAATATTCAACAAACAGAAAATGCTCTGGATATCGCGATCCAAGGGGATGGTTTCCTGCAAGTGCTTCGTCCAGATGGCACCTTAGCTTATACCCGCAATGGAGCAATGCAGGTGAATGCAACAGGGCAACTTGTTACAGCAAACGGTGAAAATATACAGCCTTCCATCACGATTCCTACGGATGCACTTAGTGTAACAATAGGTAGCGATGGCACAGTGTCTGTGCAACAACAAGGCACAGCGGCACCAACACAGGTTGGTACAATTCAATTGGCCGGATTTATCAACCCAGCCGGGTTACAACCATTAGGCGATAACTTGTTTTCAGAAACAGGTTCAAGTGGTGCGGCACAAACCGGCAACCCGGGACTGAATGGTTTAGGTTCTTTGTTGCAAGGTTCGCTGGAAAGTTCAAATGTGAATGTGGTTGAAGAGCTCGTTAATATGATTGAGACACAACGTGTGTATGAAATGAACTCACGAAGTATTTCGACCGCCGATCAGATGTTGCAATACGTTGCAAATAATCTCTAAGGAGATAAAGACGATGACTAAATTAATTTCAAGAGTTGTGTTGTTGTGTGTAAGTGTCTTGTCACTGGCAGGCTGTCAAAGTTTACCGGAGCGCGATCCGGCTTACGCGGCAGTTCGGCCAGTGGCATTGCCACCTGTGCAAGCTAATAATGGCTCGATTTATCAAGCAGGTTATGATGTGCGATTATTTGAAGATAGTCGTGCACGTCGCGTGGGGGATCTATTAACGATTAATCTGACAGAAGCCACGAACGCCAGTAAAGATAGCGCAACGGAGTTAAATAAGAGCAATACCACAAATGTCACTAACCCAACTATTTTGGGATCAACACCTCAATTTAATACGCCTGGTATTTTACCACTGGCGAGTAATCAAGATAATAATCTCGGTTTTGGTTTGTCATCGAATAATGCCTTTAGTGGTGATAGCGCAAGTACTCAGAGTAATAGTTTAACGGGTAGCATTACAGTGACGGTGGCAGAAGTGCTTCCGAATGGCTACTTGGTGGTACGCGGTGAGAAAGTAACCAGCCTTAATCAAGGCCATGAATATGTCCGTCTATCAGGGATTGTTCGACCAGTGGATATTCGCCCTGATAACACCATTCTTTCTACACAGGTTGCCGATGCTCAAATTACTTATACCGGTTCAGGTTCAACCGCAGATACCAGTAAAATTGGTTGGCTAGCCCGCTTCTTTATTAGTTCTTTATTCCCATTCTAATCAACTTAAATAGTTGGCATTGACCTTGCATTGTCTAGTAGTAAGACAATGCGAAGGTTGATAACCGACCTTCGAAACGGGATAAAAATGATGAGAAATCTATTTCATAAATGCTTAATTAGTATTGCACTAATTATAGTGACAACAACGGTAAATGCTGAAAGAATCAAAGACATAGCATCAATTGCTGGCGTTAGAACCAACCAATTAGTCGGTTACGGTATTGTTGTTGGATTAAATGGCACGGGTGATCAGACAACACAAACCCCGTTTACCGTGCAAAGCCTTAAAAACATGTTGGCTCAGAACGGCATTGCTTTGCCTCCTGGCGCCAACCCTCAGCTTAAAAATATCGCAGCCGTTTCTATCCATGCTGAACTGCCTGCTTTCTCTAAGATTGGTCAGAACATTGATATTACGGTTTCATCAATTGGTAATGCTAAAAGCTTACGTGGCGGAAGTTTATTAATGAGCCCACTAAAAGGTGCTGACGGTAAAGTTTATGCCGTGGCTCAAGGTAATTTGGTTGTTAGTGGTTTTGGTGCGGCAGCGGATGGTTCAAGCGTCACCGTTAATGTACCGAGTGCAGGACGAATTCCCAATGGTGCAACCGTGGAACGTGTGGTGGGAACGCCTTTTGCGAATGGAAACAGTATTATATTGAATTTGCATACCGCTGATTTCACCACGGCAACACGGACAGTAGGTGCGATTAATCGAGTCATTGGCGCAGGGAGTGCAGAAGCGATTGATGGAACCTCGATCCGTGTGAGTGCACCTCGAAAGCATTCTCAACGAGTCGCTTTTGTTTCTTTACTGGAAAATCTTGATGTGAGTACTGGTGATGCGCCCGCAAGAGTGATTGTAAACTCGCGCACAGGAACCGTTGTTATTGGTCAAAATGTACGCGTGAAACCAGCGGCGATTTCACATGGTTCACTCGTGGTAACAATTAGTGCTAATCCCATTGTTAGCCAGCCAGGACCGCTTGCAAATGCAGGTCAAACCGTAGTTGTGCCTCAGTCAGACATATCCATTGAAGAATCAGGTAATAAAATGTTTTTGTTTAACCCGGGTGTCTCTTTGGATGAGATTGTTCGAGCTGTGAACCAAGTGGGGGCGGCCCCCGGTGATTTGGTGGCGATTCTAGAAGCATTGAAACAAGCCGGCGCGTTAAGTGCTGAGTTGATCATCATTTAGAGATTATGAATATGAATCCATCAACATCATCAGCGTCAGCAATATTCAATGACCTCAGCGGTTTAGCGAGTTTAAAAGCACGCTCGAACCGTGGCGATGAAGCTGGCGCATTAAAGGAAACAGCCAAGCAGTTTGAAGCTATCTTTTTGAACATGATGCTTAAACAAATGCGTGAAGCCAGTTTTGGTGATCCCTTGTTTGATAGTGATGCGGGTGATAGTTACCGCGCTATGTTTGATCAGCAGTTAGCATTGAATTTATCTAAAAATGGAAGCTTGGGGATTGCTAAATTAATAGAGAATCAGCTTGGTGGGAACACATCTAGTCGTTCATTTAGTGACAACCCATTTAAAGCATTTAGTTTTAGTGCAGCACCCATAAATAATAATGTGCAGGTGGCTAAACCTTTGCCGATTGAGGGGAAAGCACCAATTGAAAAGCCTGAATTTACGTCTGCCAATGATTTTGTTTCTAAAATCTGGAATTACGCAGAAAGCGCAGCCAAAGAATTAGGTATTCCAACTGAAACTTTGGTATCTCAAGCTGCACTGGAAACAGGTTGGGGCAAGTACATGATGAATGGCGCATATGGAAAACCCAGTTATAACTTATTTGGTATAAAGGCAGATAGTCGTTGGGGTGGTGATGTGGTGTCAGTACAAACCACTGAATACCGTGATGGTATTGTACAAAAAGAACGTGCCAATTTCCGCGCCTATGATTCTATTAAACAAGGCTTTGATGACTATGTGTCATTCATCAAAAATAGCCCACGTTATAGCGATGCGCTAAATACTAAAGGTAATGCAATTGAGTATTTAAATAATTTACAGCAAGGTGGTTATGCCACTGATCCTACTTATGCCAATAAGATTCAAGGCATTATGCAGGGTGAAACATTGCTGTCGGCAAAAGCAAAACTGGATAGTTAACTATGTCTGATATAAGTGGCATTGGTTCTTCTGCACTGTTGGCATTTCAACGGTCATTAAGCACAGTAAGTCAAAATATTGCTAATTCTGCAACAGAGGGATATAGCCGACAACGTACCGAGTTGTCAGCACGGACACCTCAGTTTAGCGGTGTTGGGTATTTTGGTAGTGGAGTAAAAATCAGTGATGTGTCCAGGATTTATGATCAATTCGTCGTTGATCGTTTACAGACAAACACATCAACATACAATCAAGCAGAAAGTTTTTTAGGCCTTGTTTCTCAGGTTGATAATTTACTTGCGGATGAAACAGCGGGCTTGTCTCCAGCGATACAAAATTTCTTTAATTCATTACAAAGTTCGGTTGACGATCCGGGTTCCACACCTTCAAGACAAGTATTTCTCAGTGATGCAAATGCCTTAGTACAAAGATTCCAAAGTATTGATAATCGTTTAAGGTCGCTAGCTGCTGATGCTGAAAATAATTTAGTTAATCTCACTAATGAAATTAATGGCATAGGTCGGGCATTAGTAAAAGTCAATGAATCAATCGCATTGGGAGGAGGAGGGAGTACTGGCCAACCTAATGATTTATTGGATGAACGAGATAATTTATTAAGAGAGTTATCAAAGTTAGTCAGCGTAAAAACGGTCGATCAACAAGATGGCTCAGTCAATGTTTTCATTGGTAATGGGCAAGGTTTAGTTGTTGGGAGCGCTGTTAATGAATTACAGGCAGTAAGAAATAGATTTAATCCAGAACGCTTTGATATTGTGATCTCTCAAGGCGGTTCGGCCGTTGATATTACACAGCAATTAACCGGTGGGCAGTTAAGCGCAGTGGTTGACTTTCGCACCAACATACTTGAACCGAGTTTAAATGCCTTAGGACTTGTTGCAACAGGGATAGGGTCAACCTTTAATGCACAGCAGCAACTAGGTATTGATTTGAATGGTAGTAATGGTTTGTCATTATTTAATGTTAATCCTATTGATGCGGTTGCGAGTAATAATAATACTGGCTCTGGAACAATTTCGGCATTATTGACCAATGTCGCGAATTTAACCAAAAGCGATTATGAGGTGGCTTATGATGGAACAAATTATCGAGTTAACCGACTCAGTGATAATGCGCAGTTATTTATTGGTAATTTGACAACGTTAAATTCAACTGCTATTGATGGTTTTCAGTTGACTGTTGGCACTGGTGCTGTTGCAGGTGATAGTTTCTTGGTACAACCGACACGAAACTCAGCAAGAAATATCAGTGTTGAGATTAGTAACCCAGCATTGCTTGCTCTTGCTGCACCAATAAGAAGTACTAGCGCATTATCCAATACCGGTAGCCTTGAATTAGAATTAGGTGCTGTATCAAGTGCGACAACATTTCCTATTGCCGCTGACATCACATTAGTTTTTGATTCCAATGCATTAGGTACGGGTGTGCCTGGTTTTATTGTTTCAGGTGGACCAGGCGGTACGTTGGCTTATGACCCTACAACTGAATCTGCTGGTAAGAAATTTACGTTAACAGCTCCTTTTGCGGGCATTAATTTTAATGTGTCAGGTAACCCCACTACAGGTGATTCAATAACGATTACTAATAACACCAACGCTATTGGCGATAATCGAAATGGTTTATTACTATCTCAATTGCAAAATTCAGTAACATTATTGGGTAACAATACATTCCAAAGTTCTTATGGTGAATTAGTTGCCAATGTCGGTGTGAGAGCGAGACAAGGTCAAATCACTGAAGCAACACAGTTGGTGTTATTGCAACAAACTCAAGCAGAACGCGAATCGATTTCCGGTGTGAACTTAGATGAAGAAGCAGCGAGATTAATAGAACTACAGCAAGCTTATCAAGCAGCAGCACGTGTCATTACTGTGGCAAATAGTTTATTCGAAGAAATATTGGCAGCGGTTAGAGGTTAGATCTTATGCGTATTTCAAGTAGTCAAATATATGCATCAGCAATTAACTCAATTTTGGGACAACAATCGGATTTAACTAAGGTGCAGTTACAGATTGCATCGGGGCGCAAGATCCTTACACCAGCAGATGATCCTGCTGGTTCAGCACGAGCATTAAACTTACAGGAATCTGCATCATCGACTAGTCAGTATGGCCGTAATATTGATATTGCAACGTCACAGTTACAATTTGAAGAATCTAACTTGACAGGTGTGACTGAACTTATACAGCGTGTTCGTGAACTAACGGTGCAGGGGAATAATGATACGCTTGATTCGTCATCAAGAGGACAAATAGCAACTGAGATTCGTCAGCGTTTTGATGAATTATTTTCATTAGCTAACACTCGTGATGCCAATAATGAGTATATTTTTTCCGGATTCCAATCAAAGACTCAAAGCTTTACATTAAATTCTAATGGTTCGGTTGCTTACAATGGTGATGAAGGTCAACGATTCTTACAAATTGGTTCATCCCGCCAAGTGGCAACGGGCGACTCAGGTGCCGATGTGTTTGGATTGGTCGGTAGTGGTAATGGACAGTTTACAACCACTGGAAATGCGCTTAATACGGGAAGTGGAGTAATCGGCACAGGTAGTATTACTAATCAGAATGCATATGTGGCGGATAACTACACAGTGGTACTCGGCGAGCGAACGGGTGTCACAGGAGGCGCCATTGGTCTTGTTGACACTAATGCAAACGACACTTTGCAGTACGAACTAAGGATTAATGGAACTCTAGTCTATACAGCAAACGAGGGAGATTCTCGAACGTTAGCGCAAATACAAGGTGATATTAATGCTCAAGTTGGAACGACTAATGTCAGAGCCTATCTTGATGCAGGTCAGCTTTATCTGGCTAATACATCTCCAACAACGACAGCAATCACTGTCAATGAAACCTTAACAGGTGCTAGTGACGGTGCTTCTGATACGGTCACAGGTTTCTTTGGTTCAAGTCTAACCGGTGCTGCGGCAACCAATGACGTTGTTTATAATAATGCTAACGGTTACTTAGTGCTTGATAGCAGCAGCAACATCGTGACATCCGGTGCCTATACTAGTGGTGGCAATATTGACTTTAACGGACAACGCTTAAATATTACTGGCACACCTAGTAATGGTGATCGTTTTGTGAGTAATACTAATACTGCACAAGATTTGTTTGCGACATTGCAAACATTAATCACACAATTAGAGTCACCTATAACCAGTATTCCAGCGGTACCCACTTCAGCGACCTTAAGCGGTTTTACAACGGCAGTGGCGGCGGGTGGTGGTGAAACCTTACAGGTAACCATTGATGGTATCGATCTTGTGAATGTTGCGTTAGCCGGTGGCGCTAGTCGTACCGCAGCTCAGTTTGATACAGATCTAGCCACATTTATTGGTGCCAATTCAGGTTACAGCATTGTGAGTGGTTCGTTTGCGACCAATGATTTGGTGTTACAAAAGTTAGATGGTACCGATGTGGTTATCGCTATACCCCAGAACACAACGGCTACCCCTGTTGCGTTGACGGGCTTAACGGGAATAGCGACTAATGGTTTTCCTGCAGAACCTAATAGTTTAAGTGTTTTTCATACGGCCATCGCTAATGTATTGGAAAACTTAGATAGAAACCTGTCAAATGTAATTGAGGTTAGATCGCGAGTAGGTGCAAGGCTTAATTCAACAGAAGATCAAGTGAATATTAATGAGTCATCATTATTGCAAGTCAGAGAAGCATTATCTGGCATACAAGATTTGGATTATGCCGAAGCGATTAGTCAATTAGAGCAACAGCGAATCTCTTTGCAAGCTGCACAGCAATCGTTTATACGTATTCAAAGTTTGAGTTTATTTAATTTTCTTTAAGTTTTTTAGACAGGATTAACAAGATTTACAGAATTGTTATTTAGCGCAACCTTAATATATGTTCTTTGTTTTTTTAAATCATGTTCATCTTGTTAATTTTGTCTAAGGTAAAATTATTTTGTAATTGAAAGAGCACTTATTTCCATAGAAAAACCTATCTTATTGATATTTATCATATAAGAAACAAATCAATCCCTCGTTTTATTTGTATTTAATCCTAAAGTTTTCCTACTAAGCACCGATAAAGTGTGTGGAGGCGGTAAATATCTACCCTACGAAGGGAAGCTATATCCGCCATAGATAAACCTTGAACTCCGCGAGTACTGACCCAACGGGAATGGTACAGAGGGGTATAGGAGATTTACAATGGCTCAAATTATTAACACAAACATTGCGTCACTTAATGCGCAACGTAACTTAAACCGCTCTCAAGCAGATCTCGGCGTTTCACTACAACGACTTTCCTCTGGTTTACGTATTAACAGTGCGAAGGATGATGCGGCTGGACTGGCGATTTCTGAACGTTTTACAACTCAAATTCGTGGTTTGAATCAAGCTGCTCGAAATGCTAATGATGGTGTTTCATTGGCGCAAACGGGTGAAGGCGATTTAGCTCAAATCACCAACAACTTACAACGTATTCGTGAACTAGCAGTACAATCAGCGAATGCGACCAACTCATCTTCTGACCGTGCTGCACTTCAATTAGAAGTTACACAGCTGGTGGCAGAAATTGATCGTGTTGCCTCAACCAGTGCGTTTAACGGTGTTAAATTACTGGATGGTACATTTTCAAGCCAAAGCTTCCAGGTAGGTGCTAACTCAGGCGAAACAGTTGATATTAGTAGTATTTCTAGTGCAAGAACAGCCAGCCTAGGTCGAGTATTTGAAGCCACCTCGTCTGGCACAGCATCGTTGTCAGCATTATCAGCTAATGACTTATTGATAAATGGTACTGACGTAGGAGCGGTTGCTAATCCTGGTGCATCGGGGTCTTTGGCTTCTGACATTTCTACTGCGATTATTGCGGCTGATTCACAAGTAAGTGTAGCCATTGGCTCGTCAAGTTTTGCTTTAGGTGCTTTCGCAACAGTAAGTGACGCTGCAACGGGTAATGATGGTGTTTATGACCTTACTGTTGAAGGTGTAGCCGTTCTTAACCGCACAGATGTTGGTGCAACTGGTGCTAACCAAGTAACAGCCGCGAATGTTGATACTGCGCTAGCTCTAACTAGCGTTCAAGATTCATTGGCCGCAGCCGGCGTTACTGTTACAGGTACTGCTGCAGGTGGTGATTTAACATTTATTAAAACTGATGGCAGTAACTTGAATACAACTGAAACACGTACTCTTGGTACAGGTGGTACACCTGCACTGACAGGTAATGGTTTTGCCAATTTAGGTACAGGTACAGCAACAGGTTCAAATGAAAGTTACGGTGCACTTACTTTAACCTCAGCATCAGCTATCGTGGTTGCGGGTAATACACCAGGTAATGCAGGTTTAACAGCTGCAACTAACGCAGTTTCAACTGTCGGCACAGGTACAACGATTGCTAGTACCGATATTTCTACAGTAACGGGTGCGAATGCCGCATTGATATCTGCAGATGCTGCGTTAACAAGCATTAGTACTTCACGCTCAAACTTAGGTGCGATTCAAAACCGTTTTGAGTCGATTGTTTCAAGTATTTCAACATCAGTTGAAAACTTGAGTGCTGCACGTTCACGTATTCGTGATGCGGATTTTGCAGCTGAAACAGCTGCTCTGACTCGGAACCAAATTCTGCAACAAGCAGGTGTTTCTATCTTGTCACAGGCAAATTCATTGCCACAGTTGGCATTGAGTCTACTGCAGTAATAGGCAGTTAATGGACCGCACCCGGACGAAAGTTCGGGTGCATTTATTAACAAGAATATGAGGTGAGTGGTTATGGCTAATGACATCAGCAGTCAAATCACATCAACAGCGTTGAATCAGGTTAGGCCCGTTGAACAAGGAGAGAAGACGGCGGGTACAGTTACCAGTATTAGTAACAGTAACCAGCAGGCTTCAGTTGATAGTGTCAATAAAACGCAAGTTCCTTTAGAGAATGTCTCTAATCGGCAAGATGTTGCCGTGAATCAAGGTGAATTGTCTAACCCAACTGTTGCAGAAAGATCACAGCTAGAAAAGGCAGTGAGTGATATCAATGAATATGTCCAAACTGTAAACCGTGAATTACAGTTTCGTGTGGATGATGCTTTACCATTAGGTCGCTCAGTTGTGACGGTTGTTGATGCAGATACGCAGGAAACTATTCGTGAGTTCCCTTCTGAGCAAGCACTATCATTGGCGCGGTCGCTTAAGGAACAAGCCGGTGAAGCAGTACAAGGTCAGATTGAAGGGTTGATTATTTCTGCCCAAGCTTGAGTATGGCATTGATCATGCATAGGTAATGGTTATTACGACTTAGTCGAGGATACGATGGCTTCAATAACATCTGCAGGTATTGGTTCAGGTTTGGATATTAATAGTATTGTGTCGCAATTGGTCGATGCTGAAGCTGCAGCGCCTGCTGCGCGTTTAGATCGTAGACAATCTAATTTGGAATTACGCCTTTCTGCCTATGGCCAATTGAATAGCGGTCTATCTTCTCTTTCGAGTTCGTTATCGTCATTACAACGTTTTTCTACATTCCGTTCTTCAACCGTCACTAGCAGTGATAACAATATCTTTACCGCAACAGCAACAAGTGGTTCAAATGTCGTTAATGGTAATTTTGATATTAATGTGACCACCTTGGCTAAAACGGAAAAATTGTCAACGGATCCTGCCCTAGCTGGCGCACAATTTACAAATATAACCGACACTCTCAGTACGGGTACGCTTACGTTTAAATTTGGCACAACAACCTATAACGCAGGTTCAGACACATATACTGGATTCGTACAAAATTCTCAGAAAGCAGCAGCAACCGTTAATATTACTGATGCCAGTCTTGAAGGTGTTAGAAATTCGATTAATGACGCTGATATAGGTGTCACGGCATCATTGATTTTTGATGGCACCTACTATCGATTATCGGTGAGTTCAAATGATACAGGTGCAAATAATAGCTTAGAAATTACCGTCAGTGATAATGATGGTAATAATGATGATGCAGTCGGACTATCACTGCTTGCTTTTAATGGTACATCAACTAATTTAGAACAAAATGATGCAGCGATTGATGCATCATTAACCGTCAATGGAATTGCTATTACGAGTAATAGCAATACGGTGAATGGCGCTATAGACGGGCTCAATATTTCTCTTAAGACGACTGGTAGTGCTAGTTTGACAACGGATATTGATAAAGCCGGTGTGAAGTCTGCGATCACTCAGTTTGTCGCTTCTTATAATGCGTATATAAGTACTGTTAACCAATTAACTGCTTATAACCCGAGTACACGTGTGGCCGGTGAATTAAATGGTGATGGCGTTACGCGAAGTATTACATCGAATATACAGCGTTTATTGGGGAATCCAGTCGGCGGACAAAATGATCCGATTACGATCCTGGCTGAAATAGGCATTACGACGGATCCGGAGAATGGTCGATTTAAAATTGATGATGGCGTATTAGATGCGCAGTTAAATGATAATTTTGATTCATTCATCTCATTGTTTGCTGCTTTTGGTGAAAACACGGATGCCAATACAAATTTTATTTCCTCTACTGATGCAACTGTCATTGGAAATTATGCGGTTAATATCACTACATTGGCATCGAGAGGGAACTTAGTCGGATCAGCAGCCGCTAATTTAACGATAGCTGCTGGCAGTAATGATGCGATCAATATTGATGTTGATGGTATCAGCGCTTCCATTACGCTCGCAGCAGGAACCTATACCGCAGCAGAACTTGTGACAGAACTCAGAGCAAAAATTAACAGCAACACCACGTTCAGTAATGCCGGTGCGAGTGTTGATGTAACGGAATCCTCAGGCGTATTTACGCTGACATCAAAATCTTTTGGTTCTACATCCAAAGTCTCTATCACCGGTGGTAATGGTTTGAATGATTTAGTCGGTGCGACTGCCATAAGTACAGACGGTGTTGATGTTGTCGGAACGATTGGTGGTTTAGCAGCAACAGGCAATGGACAATTACTAACGGGTAGTGGTGTTGCATCTGGTTTGGTTGTTTCAATTACCGGCACCACTATTGGTGATCGTGGCTTAATTGATTTTAAGCGAGGTTATGCTGATCAACTTGGTAGTTATATTAATTCACTGCTATCCGTAGATGGGTTTTTTAAGGTAACAGAAACATCATTGGAAGGTCGACTTGAAGGTGTGGCGGATGATCGAAATAGGTTGGCTGATAAATTGATTTCAGTAGAGGCACGATTGCGTGCTCGCTTTGGTGCACTGGATGCGCTCATTGCACAGCTACGAAATACCAGTAATTTTTTGACAGAACAGTTAGCTAATTTGCCATCAATCGGGCGATCTAATCGGCGTTAATGGCTTCTAAAATAGAAGCTTATTATTTTATTAATAAGCCTTGAGTTTAGTAAGTTTTGGTCGATAAAGTAATTAGACGTTAGACATTTTTTGAGCATTAATAAGGTTACATTATGAATATGACATCAATGCAAAGCGCACTTAATCAGTATAAGAAAGTCGGAGTGCAAACAGGTATCGAGAGCGCAAGTCCGCATCGTCTGATCCAGATGTTAATGGCAGGTGCATTGGAAAAAATATCTGCGGCAAAAGGATTCATGGATAGAAAAGAAATAGGCAAGAAGGGCGAACAAATTGGCTGGGCTATTAGCATTATTGATGGACTTCGTGTGAGTCTAGATAGAAATGTAGGCGGTGATTTAGTTGATAACCTTGATGCACTTTATGAATATATGGGGCAACGTTTATTAACAGCAAATATTAAGAATGATTCAGAAATGCTGGATGAGGTCGCAGGCTTGCTACATGAAATCAAAGCTGGTTGGGATGGCATCGCTAAAGAAGCGGCTGATCTTGAGGAAGCACAGCAAAAACAGGTAACAGGTAATGTCTAAACAAGATCGAAATATTGATATTCAATGGGTTAGACTTCAGGACATTATTGGCAATATGGTTGATGCAGCAAAGGAATCTGATTGGGAAAAATTGATTGAGTTAAATGAATATCGCCAGCCTATTTTAGAAAATTACTTCACCAATATAGCACCAACGCTTGATACCGGGTTATTGAGAGATAGAATTCGTATTCTACAAGCGATGGAGCAACAAATTCTCGAATACAGCCTCTCCATGCGTAAAGATGTATCTAAGAAATTAAAGATTCTCCACCGAGGTAAACGTGTTGAGCAAGCCTATTCTTCACACGTCGCTGCTTAAAAAATATAATTCATTTCCCTCGTTGTTTAAGACAACACACATTCTGCTATAGTTAAACCATGATTGAACCCACCAACAATGAAAGTGATTTTAGTACCGCACTAACATACTCCGCCAGCGCACCATTAGCATGGAGTGTTGTAGAAGTATTGCATACAGAAAGTGTTGATACTGAAAATGAACAGTGTCTGCGTACTATCTTGAATCTAAGCGAACACCATAGTGTTGATGTAACCGAAGAAATTGCAGCACTTGAGCGTAAAGTGGATGTCACTTTAGAAATGGTGGCGACGTTGTTACGAGCTTCGATTGATATGCCAACGCTAAAAGAATTTCGACTAGGCGCTCATGAAATCAGTTGGCAGCAAAATTCCTCTTTGCCAACATTGGGCGCAAACCTAAAAATCTGTATTTATTTACATGAAGTCTATCCAAAACCACTGACTTTGTTTGGGCAGGTTACGTCGGTAGGTTCCCAAGAATGTGTTGTTGATTTGGCTAGTCAGAGTGATGACGTACAGCAATTATTAGAAAAATTCATTTTTCTTCACCATCGACGCGCTATCGCACAAGCGAAACAATCTTAGCATTAGACTCAAGCGTCAAAATAATATCCTAATTACATTTTGTTGAAATGCTTGTCTTTTGAACAAATCAGGCATTGCTACACACTATTGTGTCATGACGTTGACAATGTCTTTTTTATGTCTTTAAAACTATTATTATAGAGGGGTATTTTGTTTTATGACCGATAAATGGCGCAAGTTACAATTGCTTACGAATAACTAATGACAATATTTTGACATCTTGTCGGGCAGCTGCTTTACTTTAGGTTCTGGCGCGTAGCGTCAAAAAAACAATAAAAAATCAGTTAATAACACCCTAGGGATTTAAAGTAGCATGATAACCAGTAGAATCTTGATTATTGATGAGAATGATCAGCGTGTCAGTGATCTAAAAGTCATATTTACCTTTCTCGAACAAGAAGATGTTGTGAGCGTCAGTTGTGGTGCATGGCGGCCCGAATTAGAGACGGTTGAAACAGTACAAGTTATTATAGTGGGTGATTGTCTTAACGAAGAAAATAGAAATGAAATATTAACTGCTATCAGGGAACTGGAAGAAGATGTGCCCGTGTTACTGCTAAGCGATAGCGAAGCCATGCAGGAAGTTGGCAGTCTGGAATCAACGGTAGGCATCCTCGGTGGTATTGTGATGCCCGCATCGAATACGCAACTGAATGGTATGTTGCAGAAGGCGAGAATTTACCGCGAAAGTCGCCGTGTTAATGATGACGGCCGTACTTCGACACTTTTTCGTAGTTTAGTCGGCAATAGTCGTGCGATCCGCCACGTACGTAAATTGGTTGAACAAGTAGCAAGTTCCACTGCCAATGTGCTTATTTTGGGTGAGTCGGGCACAGGTAAGGAAGTGGTAGCACGTAATTTACACTATAACTCACCGCGTCGAGATAAACCTTTTGTACCGATTAACTGTGGTGCTATTCCTGCTGATTTACTTGAAAGCGAGTTGTTTGGGCATGAAAAGGGAGCATTTACAGGGGCAATTTCTGCTCGGCAGGGGCGTTTTGAAATGGCGGAAGGCGGTACGCTATTTTTAGATGAAATTGGTGACATGAGCCTGGCTATGCAAGTTAAATTACTGCGTGTTTTACAGGAACGCACCTTCGAACGCGTGGGTAGTAATAAGAGCATAAAAGCCGATGTTAGAATTATTGCTGCAACACATCGGAATCTAGAAGAAAAGATTAAGGATGGTGATTTTCGAGAAGATTTATTTTACCGCTTAAATGTTTTCCCGATTGAGATGCCACCACTGCGTGAACGCAATAGTGATATACCATTATTAGCAAATGAATTAATTAGTCGGTTTGAAAATGAAAAACGCGGTTCAGTACGCTTAACCCCAGCAGCGATCATTTCACTTTGCCAATATCATTGGCCGGGTAATGTGCGCGAGTTAGCGAATTTGATTGAACGTTTAGTTATTTTGCACCCTTATGGCGTGGTTGATTTACCTGACTTACCTGAGAAATTCCGTATTCAAGGAATTGCGGTGGCAGAAACCAGCCCTGAAGCAGAGATAAATGAATTTCCGACAGATAGTTATCGTGATCCTAGTCATCAATTGCCTAAAGATAACTTTGATTTAAAAGAACATTTATTAAAATTAGAATATGGACTTATTAAGCAAGCGCTTGATGAGGCCAATGGCGTCGTTGCTCATGCTGCCAAGCGTTTAAACATGCGTAGAACCACTTTAGTTGAAAAATTGCGTAAGCATGGTTTACAACGTAATGATGAAGCGTCGAGTTTCTGACGTATTTTTGTCACTATGATTACTTTATTTCTCTAAGTCATTGAATTAAAACAATTCGCCTTTTCAGGCACAGTTCTTGCTCCCTATTTCTGTAACGAAATTTTCGTCATAGAACAGGTGCAGGAAACAATGTCGCAACAAGCACTCTCATTACAGCAAGCAGATCTTAAAGATGCCTTTGAAGCATTTAATGATATGTCGCAACAACTTGCTGATTCTTATCGAGTGTTAGAAAACAAAGTAGTGCATCTCGATCAGGAATTAGCCAGTGCTCAAAATGAACGCCTTCGTGAACTAACTGAGAAAGAACGTGTTGCAAATCGTTTAGAAAGCTTACTTAAGGCTTTACCTGCTGGCGTTATTGTATTGGATAATGATGGCATCGTGATTGAATGTAACCCGGCAGCGATTGATTTATTAGGTACGCCGCTAGTTGGGTTAGCATGGATAGACATTATTCACCGTGCCTTCGCGCCACAAGGTGACGATGGTCATGATATTTCATTGCGAGATGGACGTAAGGTTAACCTTTCAACACAGGCACTGGGTAGTGAACCGGGGCAGATACTTTTATTACAAGATGTGACTGAAACAAGGGCATTACAAGACCGCCTAAACCGCAGTAAACGTCTCTCTGACATGGGCGAAATGGCAGCCAGCCTTGCCCATCAAATTAGAACACCACTCTCTTCTGCATTATTGTACAGCTCTCATTTATTACAAAAAGAAATTGATACAGAGAAGCGTATTAAATTCACACAGCGAATTCGCTCAAGCATGCAACAGTTGGAAAATCAGGTTAATGATATGTTGATGTTTGCTAAAGGTGGCAGTGCCGGCGGCGAGAAGATATCTGTGAATCAATTTGTTCGTGATATTGCTGTGTCAATGGACATCCAGCTTCAACAAAATAATGCAGTGATGGACGTGGTGTGTGAAGACAATAGTTTATATGTATTAGGAACTCATGAATCATTATTAGGTGCATTCCAGAATCTTGTTAGTAATGCACTAAATGCCTGCGATAAAAAACCACAACTAACTTTAACTGCCATGCCTATACAGTTGAATGGAATATCAATGGTGAGTATATCGCTTAAGGATAACGGCTTGGGTGTTTCTGAACAAAATCAGAATAAAATATTTGAACCTTTTTTTACAACAGGCACACGTGGCACAGGATTAGGGCTTGCGGTTGTAAAAGCGGTAGCTAATGCGCATAACGGTGTTATTAAGCTTGATTCCGAACAAGGCGTAGGCAGTACGTTTAGCATTATCTTGCCAGAACATATTGTGGCAGCGGATGAATTTACACAAACAGAGTTAAAACCTGTTTTACGTCATACGGGAATTTGAGGAAGCACTATGAACCATGCAACGGTACTTGTTGTTGAAGATGATCAAGATTTGCAAGAAGCATTATGTGAAACCTTATCGTTAGCAGGTATTCACACCTTGGCAGCTAATGATGGACGCATGGCAATAGATATGTTGAGTCGTGAGAAGGTTGATATGGTTGTAAGCGATGTGCAAATGCAGCGTATGGATGGACATGCATTATTAAAAGCAATCAAAGAACAATATATGAATCTCCCGGTATTGTTGATGACAGCACATGGTAATGTTCAAAAAGCCATCGAAGCGATTCGTCTAGGTGCCGTCGACTATTTGGTTAAACCCTTTGACGCAGAAGTGTTGGTAAATACAGTTGAACAATACGTCGGCACAGATGCTGTAGGCAGTGATTTTGTTGCTGTCTCGGAAGTTACCTTGAATGTATTACGTATTGCTGAAAGAGTTGCAGATAGTGAAGCAACGGTCATGATTACAGGTGAAAGTGGAACAGGTAAAGAAGTCTTAGCACGTTACATTCACAAAAATTCACCTCGTGCAGAAAAACCATTTATTGCAATTAATTGTGCAGCAATTCCTGAAAACATGCTTGAAGCTACCTTATTTGGTTACGAAAAGGGTGCTTTTACAGGTGCGTACAAAGCATCTGTAGGAAAGTTTGAACAAGCACAAGGTGGAACTTTGTTGCTAGATGAAATTTCTGAAATGGATAAGGGCTTGCAGGCTAAATTGTTACGAGTATTACAGGAAAGAGAAGTTGAACGGCTCGGTGGTAGTGAATTAATACAATTAGATGTGCGTATTTTAGCCACATCAAACCGCAATATGCGTGAAGAAGTGAGCAAAGGCGATTTTAGAGAAGATCTTTATTATCGGCTCAATGTGTTTCCTTTAGAGCTACCACCTTTACACGCACGTAGTGAAGATATTGTTCCTATAGCAGAGCAATTACTAAAACGTCATGCCATTAAATCAGGAAAAATAATCCCAACAATCAATGCATCAGCGGCTAAATTTTTGCAACAATATAATTGGCCGGGCAATGTGCGTGAGCTTGATAATGTTTTGCAACGTGCATTGATATTACATAAAGATGATGTCATTGATTCGCAAGATATTATGTATGAACAAGAAAACACAAAGCCAGTTGTTAACGTACCTGATTTTATACATATCGAAACATCTCAAATTGATAACGATGAAATAAGCGCTGAAACGCTAGATAAAGATCTAAAGCGCACTGAACATAATAGAATTATTGATGTGTTAAAGAGCTGTATGGGAAATAGAAAAATTGCAGCAGAAACACTGGGGATTAGCCCTCGCACATTACGTTATAAGTTGGCACGTATGCGTGATGATGGCGTTGTGTTTCCAGGTTAAGGTAAAGAGGAGTCAAGCATGAATGATATAAATGTAAATCAATTGTTAGCACAGATGCGAGGTCTG
Source organism: uncultured Granulosicoccaceae bacterium (assembly GCA_964542925.1). Lineage (GTDB taxonomy): Bacteria > Pseudomonadota > Gammaproteobacteria > AKS1 > AKS1 > Sulfuriflexus. Next base: position 34,484 of record CAZIWG010000011.1, read on the forward strand.
ACTCAGGCTGCACAGGGAACTCCGCCTGTACAAAACAATGAAAATGGTATTTCAGATTTTTCATCAATGCTAAAAAGCTCGATTGATAAAGTAAATGAAACACAAAAAGCTTCTGGTGCTTTGTCTAATGCATTTCAGCGGGGTGATACAAGTATTGAACTTGCTGAAGTGATGGTCGCAGCACAAAAAGCCAGTATTTCGTTTCAAGCAATGGTACAGGTACGCAATAAATTAGTTAATGCGTATCAAGATATTATGAATATGCCTATTTAATTTTAATTATTGACTGGAATCAACACAATGGCACTTGTAAAAGCAGAAAATGTAGGCAACCAATTTAATGGTCTAGGTAGTCTTCCTATTGTTAGACAGCTAGGGTTGTTGATTGGCCTGGCAGCCAGTGTTGCCGTCGGTGTGGCGATTGTTATGTGGGCACAAACGCCTGGGTACCGTTTGTTGTATAGCGATGTATCAGGTCAAGATGCGGCGCAGATTGCTTCTGCCTTACAGTCAGGCGGGTTTGAATATAAGGTTGATGACGCGACAGGTCAGGTTTGGGTTGGTGGCGATTCTACGCATAAGGCGAGAATGTTGCTTGCTTCTCAAGGATTGCCAGAAGGTGGCAGTATAGGTTTTGAGTTAATGGATAAAACCGATACCTTCGGCAGTAGTCAGTTTGTGGAATCAATTCGCTATCAACGTGCATTAGAAGGTGAATTGGCAAGAACAATTTCAACATTAAAATCGATTAAGTCAGCGCGTGTTCATCTTGCTATTCCTAAGCAATCTGTTTTCGTTCGGAACAGAAAGAAACCCAGTGCATCAGTTACTGTTGGTTTGTATCCAGGACGCTATCTCGAGAAGGCTCAGGTACAGGCCATTGTTGGGTTAATAAGTTCCAGTGTTCCTGAATTGGAAGCAGGAATGATTACCGTTGTTGATCAGGTGGGAAAAATGCTCACTGATGATCATGATGAAGCTATGGCCTTTAGTGGTAAGCAACTTGATTATAAAAACAAGATTGAACAGTCCTATGTAAAACGTATTGAAGATATTCTAGGTCCTATCGTGGGTGATGGTCGAGTTCGAGCACAGGTCAATGCTGACATTAACTTTACGGTAACAGAAAAGACTCAGGAGTCATTTAATCCAGATCAATCCGCAGTAAGAAGTGAGAAGATTAGTGAAGAATCACGTGGTGGCGATTCAGGTCCTAGCGGTGTACCAGGTGCATTAACTAATCAACCCCCTGCAGCAGGAACAGTAACAGGTGCTGATACCACGACATCAGTGGCTGGGGCGTTAGTTGATAAAATGCTGCAGTCAACACGTAACTATGAACTGGACAGAACAATTAGTCATACAAAATTGGCGACAGGCAACATTCATCGGCTTTCAGTTGCTGTATTGATTGATAATAAACTCGCAGCAGGTGGTGGTGAATCGACACCCTATAGTGAGCAGGAAATTAATCTCTTTAATCAATTAGTCCGAGATGCAGTCGGTTTTAATGTTCGTCGTGGTGATAGTGTTAATGTGATTAATGCCGCATTTAGTCCTATTCCAGAACCCGAAGCACTACCGGAAGTGCCTATTTGGGAACAAGCATGGGTGTGGGATGTAGGTAAACAGGCATTAGGTGGTTTGGCTGTATTATTATTAGTCTTCGGTGTATTACGCCCTGTGATGAAAGAGCTGGCAGCTAAAGGTGTTGATTTTAAGGAACAAACGCAGCAGCTACTGGCAGCACAAGGTGTGCAAATAGTTGATGAAGATGGTGCTCAGGTGACGATATCGGGGCAAGCTGCTGGGCAACAAGTCCAGCAACAAGCAAATGAATCTAATATTAATTCAGCAATCGCAATGGTTGATCAAGATCCTCGAACGGTTGCTCAAGTATTGAAAACGTGGGTAGCAACAGATGGCGGATAATGCACTGATGGGTACAGATTCAGATTTAAGTGGCATTGAACGTGCAGCGATACTATTGATGTCTCTAGGTGAAGAAAGAGCATCTGAAGTACTTAAGCACATGGGCCCAAAAGAAGTTCAGAAAGTCGGTACGGCTATGTCTGAATTAAGCGCTGTGTCTAAACAACAAGTGAATAATGTATTAACAGATTTTGTTTCAATTGCTGAAGATCAAACTGCCATGGGCATCGGTAACGATGACTATATTCGTAATGTGTTAGTGAATGCATTGGGGTCAGATAAAGCCACTGGTGTTATTGATAGAATTTTGTTAGGTAAAAATAGTAAAGGTTTAGAGCAATTAAAGTGGATGGATTCACGTCAGGTTGCCGAGTTAATTCGTCTTGAGCACCCGCAAATTATTGCCATTATTTTATCTTATTTAGACAGTGACCAATCTGCAGGCGTGTTGGCTGAAATGGCAGAAAATGTACGGATGGATATTGTTATGCGAATTGCTGCACTCGATGGAATACAGCCCAACGCGATTGCTGAACTGAATGATATTCTTGAAAAACAATTTATTGGTGATGGCACCAGCAGTATTAAATCATCCAGTGTGGGTGGTATTAAGTCAGCGGCTAATATTCTTAATTTGATGGATACATCAATTGAGAATGAAATTATGGATAAGATGAAAGAAGTTAATGAAGAGCTAAGCCAACAAATCATGGATAATATGTTTGTATTCGCAAACATTAATGATATAGATGACCGTGGCATTCAATTATTGTTACGTGAAATATCAACAGACATACTTGTGCTTGCCTTAAAAGGTGCCGATACAGCGTTAAAAGAAAAAATATTCAAGAATATGTCTAAACGTGCCAGTGAAATGTTACGCGATGATCTGGAATCGAAAGGTCCTGTAAGATTAAGTGAAGTAGAAGAAGCACAAAAAGAAATAATTTCAGTTGCAAGAAGATTAACTGAGTCAGGAGAAATATCATTAGGCGGAGGTGCCGATGAGTTCGTCTCCTAAGCCAACGATTATTGATGGGGATCATGCTGAATATGCTGCGTGGAAGCCTCCATCCATACAGAAACCCACAGTAAAAGAAATTGCCGAACAGGAGCGTCAACGCCATATTACCGCTGATTCGATTGAAATTTTACAAAAAAAAGCCTTTGAAGAAGGTTACTCGCAAGGTTTTCAAAAAGGCATACAAGATGGTGAAGCTGCAGTCAGAGAGCGTCTTAAAACAATTGATAGTATAGCTAGTTTTTTACAGCAACCTTTAGCTGAAGTTGATGAAGCGGTTATTGAACAATTAAGCCAGTTATCAATTAGCATTGCCAGAAAACTTATTCGTCGAGAAATTAAAACAGATCCTGGGCAAATCGTTGCTGTTGTAAGAGAAACCATTTCTGCTTTGCCAGCAGGCATGCAAAATATTCGTGTTTTCATGAACCCTGACGATGCAACAGTACTTCGTGAAACCATGAATATAGCCGATGGAGATAAATCATGGACGATTGTAGAAGATCCATTGTTAAGTAAAGGTGGCTGTAAAGTATTAACCGATTTTTCCGAAGTTGATGCGAGTGTTGAAGCAAGACTAAGTGGGATTATCGCGCGGATGTTAGGTGGGGAGCGTCAAAGTGACCGCGACGCAGAGAAATAAATCTCACCAATCTTGGGCTTTAAGTTTATCTTCTCTGCGAGACGAAGTTGAAAAACCTATTCCTATTATTGTTGAGGGAAAACTAACAAGAATGATTGGAATGACGCTTGAAGCGGTTGGCTGTCAGGCACCTGTTGGTGCAGTATGTAATATTGTTGCGCCGAATGGATCTCAAGTCGAAGCAGAAGTGGTGGGCTTTTCTGGCGATAAACTCTTTCTCATGCCAACAGAAGATGTCAGAGGCTTAGTTCCCGGTGCTCGGGTTATTCCTTCTACTTCTGTTCATGGTGTGCCGGTTAATAATTCAATTTTAGGTCGTGTTATTGATGGCGCAGGGCGTCCATTAGATGGTAAAGGGCCACTTCAAGGTGACAGTATAGTTTCTTTAGAAGGCGAAACCATTAACCCAATGTTACGTCATCCTATTGAAGAACCGTTGGATGTTGGAGTGCGGGCAATAAACGCCTTATTAACAGTTGGTCGTGGTCAGCGTATGGGACTTTTCGCCGGTAGTGGTGTGGGTAAGAGTGTCTTATTGGGGATGATGACACGATATACAACGGCTGACATTATTGTGGTAGGCATGATTGGTGAACGTGGTCGCGAAGTAAAAGAATTTATCGATAACACACTTGGTGCTGAAGGAATGAAACGTGCGGTGGTGGTTGCGACACCTGCCGATCATCCTCCTTTGATGCGTATTCATGGCGCAATGTTAGCAACAAGTATTGCTGAGCATTTCCGGGATAAAGGTAAAAATGTTTTATTGTTAATGGATTCTTTAACGCGTTTTGCACAAGCGCAACGTGAAATAGCATTGGCGATCGGCGAACCACCCGCAACAAAAGGTTATCCACCATCAGTATTTGCATTATTACCTAAGCTGGTCGAGCGTGCAGGTAACAGTGAGAAAGGGGGCGGTTCTATTACGGCTTTTTATACAGTGCTTGCAGAAGGCGATGATCAAAATGATCCGGTTGCCGATGCATCGCGAGCAATTTTAGATGGGCACATTGTACTCTCTCGTGATTTGGCAGACTCTGGACATTATCCTGCCATTGATATTGAAGCCTCGATCAGTCGTGCGATGACAGAAATCACTACACCGCAACAACAAAAGTCTGCGCAGCGTTTTAAAAAATTATATTCAACGTATCAAAAAAGTAAGGATCTTATTTCGGTGGGTGCTTATTCTCCTGGACATGATCTACGGCTAGATGAAGCGGTGGCAATTCAACCACAATTAGTAGAGTTTTTGCAGCAGGATATGAGTAGTGCAGTAGACATCATGACCAGTTGTGCCACACTTGATACGATGGTGTCGGAATCTTCTATACCGACACAAGAACAGGTCGTTCCTCAACAAATGTCTGTTGCATCGATGCCGGTTAATTAATGATGAATAAATCACAACGTTTAAAACCTGTTTCTGAAATAGCCGTTGCCAAGGAGCGTGATGCTGCACGTCACATGGGGCAGCAGCAGAATGTTTTACAGCAACATAAAAGTAAGTTAGCTGAACTTATTCAATACCGCTCAGAATATGTGGATAAAATGGTGTCTGCGGGTAGCGCAGGAATTGGCGCTGGGCAGATGCAAGATTACACCCGTTTTATACGTAGGTTGGACGAAGCGATTATTTACCAAAGAAGTCAGATTGAATTGGCAACGCGGCATTTAGAGGTTAAACAGCGCGAATGGCAGGCGATGCATACACGTAGTGAGGCGCTTAATAAAGTGGTTGATCGTTATCGTATCGCTGAAATCCGTGAACAGGATAAACGCGAACAAAATGAAAGCGATGAACGTGCACAGCGTTTACGTCCTATGTATCTCGATGGCTAATTTCTGGCACAGTCCTTGCTCTTAACCTAAGTAAGTCTAATTAGGAGCAATACTATGTCGACATCACAGTCTTTACCTATTCAAGTCAGCTTACCCGCTAAGCCAGGAAATTCATCGGTTTCTGTGCAAGCAGATGTCTCAGATACTGATTCTAAAGGCGTTTTTGGCGGTGTATTGAGTGATGAACTGGATTCTGTATCCGCTACAGATGCGGTTAAGACAGTGATTAATGATGAAGTGGTTGTCGAAGAAGCAATTAGCTTAAGTTTGCCGCTAGACGGCAATAGTCTGCCTCTGGCTATTAATACTCAGCTTCAAGCAGATATTGCAGAACTTGAGGAGATTATTCCTGAAGACTTAACCTTGAGCACAGATCCTGTTGATATTTTAGGTGAAGTGTTAGCCTTAGTTGAATCACCATTAAAGGCAACCGTCACAGCTATTGTCAAAGATGCGGTTCTTTCGCAGCAGGCAGCCGTGCCAACACCGGCAGATTCTATACGGTTTATAAACAATCCTGTATTGGCGAACAGCAAAACAGAGGCTAGCAATCAAAGTGTTTCTTTATTACCTTTTACTGATTTAGGTATTGATGCTGAAACACAGGCGGTTACTCAGTTTAAAGAATCACTGCAATTGCAAAAAATATTTTCTCCATTAACCAGGCAGGCCGAAGTGTCCATAGAAGTTGGGCAGTCAGGCCGAATCTTGGAACAGTTTCCAGAATTGAACTCTAAACTTGTTGTAACGCCAACAGTTTCAAATATTGTTAACTCAACACCTTTAAATGGAACAGCTGCTGGGACAACTATTGGAACAACAGCAATGGCACAATTAAGTGTTGATGTGCCTGTACAAGATCAGCGTTGGCAAAAAGCCTTCTCTCAACGGGTTGTTTGGTCAGTAGGGAATGCTCAATCTGCTCAATTACGTCTTAATCCAGCAGAGTTAGGTAGAATTGATATACAAGTGAATATCGATAACGATAAAGCCAATGTGGTTTTTACTACGCAACAAGGTGTGGTGAAAGAAGCGATTGAGCAGGCGTTACCTCGTTTACGTGACATGCTTGCCGAGCAAGGGGTCGATTTGGAAAATGTAGAAATATTCCAGGATAATTTTAACCAAGGGCAAGCAGGTACGAATAATGGTTCATCACAGCAACAAGAAGTAGAGAATCGACAGTGGTCTGCCTCAAGTGACGATGAGCAAGTTGATGAAAAGGTTTTTGTTAGTAACATAATGATTAAGGACGATGTTGTTGATTTTTACGTTTAGTCATCCGTCAATAATCAATAACATGGAGAGCAAAAATCATTAAGTGTCAGAAAAGCGTCTTTATATTGATTAGTTGCTTAGATCTTAAAATATACATAATCCTACTTAGTTATCATCTAACTTGTTGTAATAATTGATTTAATAGTTTACTCCATTCGTTAGAACAAAAAATCCATCTTATAATTTCTGGGTAATTCTTGGTGGCATGGCTTTTGCTATGTGTATTAGGTAATTAACAGGAGTCATATCTATGGCGATTAGTGACGATGATTTAGAGTTGGATGAAACGTCGGAAAAAGACGCGAAGCCTTCAAAATCTAAGAAAATGATTATAATCGGCGTGGCAGCCGTGCTTGTTCTCGGACTGACCGTTGGGGCAACGCTCTATTTTACGGGTGTTATCGCTGGTGGTGATGATGCGCATGCCCAAACAAGTGAGGACGGCGTGGCTGAAGAAGCTGACAGCGATACTGCAACAGAAGAAGAGCATGGAACAGAAACCCTCTACCACCAATTCAAACCTGCTTTTGTTGTCAATTTTGAAGACAAAGGCAAATTACGTTACTTGCAAATTGATTTAAGTGTTGCAACTAAAACTCCATCAGTCATTGATGAGCTGATAAAGCACGAACCTGTTATTCGTAATAACTTAGTACTTCTTTATAGCAGTAAGACGGCTGCTGAATTGAATAGTGTTGAGGGCAAAGAAAAATTACGCCAACAAACGCGTGAAGAAATAAAAAAAATCATGCAAGAAAATATCGGTAATCCTGGTATAGATGAAGTCTATTTCACTGGTTTTGTGGTGCAGTAACAATGTCTGTTAATGATTTACTATCGCAAGAAGAAATTGATGCTTTATTGCACGGCGTATCAGGTGGTGATGTTGAGACCGATAGCGATGAAGGCTTAGATGACGGTGAAACGAGAAATTATGACTTTGCCGTAGAAGACCGCATTGTGCGTGGTCGGCTTCCAACGCTGGAAATGATTAATGAACGCTTTGCACGTCATTTCAGAATAAGTTTATTCAACCTCCTTAGACGTACAGCAGAAATATCAGTTGGCAGTGTACAAATGCTAAAATTTTCTGAGTATATGCACACCTTATTTGTTCCAACCAGTTTGAATTTAGTCAAAATACACCCACTACGTGGAACGGGTTTATTCGTATTGGATCCTAAGTTGGTTTTTATTCTGGTTGATAATTTTTTTGGTGGAGATGGCCGGTTTCACGCCAAGATTGAAGGTCGTGAATTCACACCTACTGAGTTACGCATTGTTCAAATTGTGTTAGCGGATGTATTTAAGAACTTACATGAAGCTTGGCAACCGGTTATTGATGCAGAGTTTGAATATATTAATTCAGAAGTAAATCCCCAATTTGCCAATATTGTTAGTCCTACTGAAGTGGTTGTGGTTACTAAATTTACGATAGAGCTTGATGGCGGTGGTGGGGATTTACACATCACGATGCCGTATTCAATGCTAGAACCTATTCGAGAATTATTGGATGCCGGCGTGCAAAGTGATCGCTCTGAAATAGATCAGCGTTGGATTACAGCGTTACGTGATGAAGTGAAAAGTGCTGAAGTGGATTTGACATGTTTGTTGACTGAAACAGAAATTAGTTTAAATGAAATTTTGAATATGAAAGAAGGTGACATTATCCCAATAGATATTCCTGAAACAGTGTTATTACGTTCAGGCGATATACCTGTCTTACGAGGTACCTTTGGGGAAGCGCATGGGAATAAAGCGGTGAAGATAGTCGGCTCAATTTCCCGCCCAGAAACCAAACAGGCATTAGCGATAGTGAAGCCAGAAGGAGATAAACAATGAGTGACGAAACTGAAGTTAATGAAAATGAATCAGCGGCAGGTGAAGCGGATGCAGCAGAAGATCCTTGGGCTGCAGCACTTGAAGAGCAGGCAGAGGTAGAAGGTGCTACAGAGGAAGTGGTGGATGCAGATGAAATATTGGCAAGTACCGATGCATCAACTCCAGCACAAGATGTACAAACAGCACCACTTGATGCGCTTGAAGATGACAGCGCCCCCATTGGTGATGAGGTGAATCTGGATGTTATTCTTGATATACCGGTCACGATAGCGATGGAAATTGGTCGTACCACGATTAGTATTCGTAATTTATTGCAATTGAACCAAGGTTCTGTGGTTGAACTAGATCGTTTGGCCGGTGAGCCGATGGATGTGCTTGTTAATGGAACCTTAGTTGCGCATGGTGAAGTTGTTGTTGTGAATGATAAGTTCGGCATTCGTCTTACTGATGTTATTAGCGCCTCTGAACGCCTTAAAAAGTTACGATAGTCTTGACGTGAAATGAAACCCCAAATACCTCAGTTTTTATTTGTATTGTTATTTTATTCTGTATCCTCGTTGGCTGCGGAAAACACATCAGTTAAAACAATTAAAGCCCCGATAGATCCTCTTTCAGGCACGAATATATTTCAAATGGTCGCTGGATTGCTACTTGTTCTACTGTTAGTGATGGTTATTGCGTGGATGGTTCGTCGCATAGGAGGTGTTAGTTTAACAGGTGGTGGTGTATTAAGTGTTATTGGTGGGATGTCCATGGGTGCGCGGGAGCGTATTGTGTTATTACAAGTTGGAGAAGAACAACTTTTGATTGGTGTTTCACCAGGGCGTATACAGAAACTTCATGTATTAGATAAACCAATAGAAATTAAAAATAAGCAAACTGCAAATATGAATTTTGCAGAAAAATTAACAGAAGCATTAAAGGGTAAGAGTAAATGAAGAATCTGGTTTATCTACCTTTAATAATATTAGGCTTACTTATTCCTGTTAATGGTTTTGCTGAAGTAGGGATCCCTGCTTTGTCTGTGGTAACCAATGCGGATGGTGGTCAAACATATACATTGAGCATTCAGGTGCTCATTATCATGACTTTGCTGACTATGTTGCCTGCAGCATTGATGATGATGACCGCATTTACACGGATTGTAATCGTGTTAGCGATATTGCGAACAGCCATCGGAACAGCTCAAACACCAACGAACCAAATTATTATCGGGCTTAGTTTGTTTATGACGATTTTTGTTATGTCACCTGTATTGGATTCAATAAATCAAAATGCCTTGCAGCCATACTTGAATGAAACAATTACGTCTGGGAAAGCATTAGAAATGGCGCAGGCACCTATCAGTGAATTCATGATGAGACAGACTCGTGAGTCTGATATTGATTTATACGCACGTATTGCCGGCATAGAAAACATTGAATCGCCCGATGATATTCCCTTTACCATTCTTATTCCCGCCTTTGTGACAAGCGAATTAAAAACAGCTTTCCAGATTGGTTTCTTATTGTTTATTCCTTTTCTGATTATTGATTTAGTTGTGGCAAGTGTCTTGATGTCGATGGGTATGATGATGTTGTCCCCATTAATTATTTCACTGCCATTTAAAATCATGCTGTTTGTTTTGGCAGATGGGTGGACATTAGTTCTTGGCACCCTTGCCACTAGTTTTTATATATAGGAATACTCATGGCTCCACAAGACGTACTCCAGATTATGCAAGGCGCACTGCACATCATTATCTTAATGGTCTCGGTAGTGCTGCTACCTGCACTAGGAGTGGGTTTGTTAGTAAGCATGTTTCAGGCAGCCACACAGATTAACGAAGTTACTTTGAGTTTTATTCCAAAATTATTAATTACCTTAATGGTGTTGGCATTTGCCGGCCCTTGGTTGTTGGATATGTTAATTAACTATACAACAGAGCTTTATCAAAATATTCCTTACGCGATTGGTTAATTGATATCGAGTAATTGATGATGATATTTTCAAGCACAGAATTGTTATCACAACTCTCGGTTTTGATGTGGCCTTTGATAAGAATATCAGCACTAGTTAGTGCCATGCCTATTTTTGGATCGAGACTACTCCCTAAACGTCTAAAGGTGATCTTTGTATTAGTCTTGACGCTTGCTATTGCACCACACATCCCGCCGATGGAACAGGTTGAAATATTTAGCGTTAACGGTGGCATTGTTGCAGTTCAACAAGTCTTAATAGGCTTGGCAATGGGTTTTGCATTGCAATTAGTCTTTGCGGTATTTGTATTAGGAGGACAAGTTATCGCATTAACAATGGGTTTAGGCTTTGCTTCTTTGAATGACCCTGTTACTGGTGTTGTAGTGCCAACGGTGAGTCAGTTTTATACAATATTTGTTACCTTGTTGTTTTTAGCTATGAATGGTCATTTAGTAATGATCGAAGTGCTAGCAAATAGCTTTATTGATTTGCCTATTGCTCAAACGGGTCTAACGACAGATGCAATATGGTTATTACTAAGTTGGACAAAGTATATGTTCTCAGGTGCAGTATTAATGGCGTTGCCAGCAATTGCCTCATTATTGGTTGTTAATATTGGTTTTGGTGTAATGACACGTGCAGCGCCACAGCTCAATATTTTTGCCATCGGTTTTCCGGTGATTATGACTATCGGTTTTATAGTTATGTTGTTGTCTATTCCCAGCACTATTCCTTTATTTGAGAATCTGCTGGATAGTGTGTATCAGCTAATTCGAACCATGATGGGCGGGTAACACAATGGCCGCTGAATCTGGACAAGAACGCACCGAACAACCCACACCTAAGCGACTTAATGAGGCGCGTAAAAAAGGTCAAATTGCACGTTCACGAGAACTCAACACAACGCTTGTTTTATTGGCGGCAGCGGGTGGCATGATATTTTTAGGCGACAATATCATGTTAGGCCTTAGAGGTATTATGGTTAACGGATTATCATTAAAACGTGAAGTTGTATTTAATCCCGATGCCATGTTAGTTCTATTTAGTGGTGGTGTCGCAGATGCGTTACTAATATTAGCTCCGTTGTTTGTGTTGCTCGTGTTTGTCGCGTTTATAGCGCCAATGTTATTAGGTGGATTTTCTTTTAGCGCTGAGGCCATTGCTGTAAAAATGTCAAAACTTGATCCTATTAAAGGTCTGGGAAAAATATTTGCAGTGAGAGGCTTAGTTGAATTATTAAAAGCCCTAGCAAAGTTTGTCATTGTTGCAACTGTAGTTGTTACTTATCTATGGATAAATGCAGGTAAATTTTTACATCTGGGCGATTTAGAAATCGACGTTGCTCTGGCTGAAACAGGATACTTGATATTTTGGGGATTTTTCTTTATTAGTTGCGCGCTAATTGTTGTAACGATGATAGATGTGCCTTTTCAACTGTGGGATCACAAAAAACAATTAATGATGACTTTGCAGGAGATTAAAGATGAATACAAAGAGACGGATGGTCATCCTGAAGTTAAGCAGCATATTCGTAAGTTGCAAATGGAGATGGCAGAAAGACGCATGATGCAAGAAGTGCCGAATGCAGATGTGATTATAACCAACCCTACACACTATGCTGTTGCACTGAAATATGATCAAACATCGATGGGCGCACCACGTGTTGTTGCCAAAGGCGCTGATTTAGTCGCGGCAGAAATTCGCAAAGTTGCAGCAGAGAATAATGTTCCTATTGCGGCAGCGCCGCCATTAACGCGGGCTTTATTCTATAGCACAGAATTAAATGATGAAATCCCGGCTGGATTATATTTAGCAGTGGCTCAAATTCTAGCTTATGTATATCAATTAGATAAGAAGAAACGCTCAAGTAATGATGAAATAATGTTACCTGACGTCGATATCCCTGATGATTTGCAACATGATTAATAGCGAGTGATACAACAATGGCGACAGCGACAGCATCAGCATTAGATGGATTAAAAGTGATAAACCGCAATGGTATGGGGGCAATGTTTTTGTTGCTTATCATGCTTGCGATGATGGTTATTCCTATTCCACCTTTGTTACTTGATGTGCTTTTTACGTTTAATATTGCTCTAGCGATGATTGTATTGCTATCAGGTATTTATAGTACGCGCCCCCTTGATTTTACAGCATTCCCTTCGATTCTCTTGATCGCAACGTTATTAAGGCTTGGGCTTAATGTTGCCTCAACCCGCGTTGTATTGCTTGAGGGTCATACTGGCTCGGATGCGGCAGGTGAAGTTATTTATGCATTTGGTGATTTTGTTGTTGGCGGTAACTACACGGTAGGTCTAATCGTTTTTATTATTTTGGTTATTATTAATTTTGTTGTTGTTACTAAAGGCGCAGGTCGTATCTCTGAAGTAAGTGCGCGATTTACGTTAGATGCAATGCCAGGTAAACAAATGGCGATTGATGCTGACCTGAATTCAGGTTTAATTGATCAGGATGAGGCGCGTACCCGACGATCGGATATTTCTCGAGAAGCTGATTTTTATGGTTCGATGGATGGCGCAAGTAAATTTGTACGTGGTGATGCCATTGCCGGTATTTTAATTCTTTTTATTAATATTGTTGGCGGACTTGCTATTGGCATGGCTCAACATGATTTGGATTTTTCAACTGCGGTTGAATATTACACCTTGTTGACTATTGGTGATGGTCTGGTTGCTCAAATTCCTTCCTTAATTCTTTCTACTGCAGCGGCAATTATGGTTACACGTAGCTCCGGTGAGAATGATATGGGTAAACAGATTATTGGTGAGTTATTTAATAATCCGAGAGCATTGTTAGTGACGGGCACCATCATGGGTATTATAGGACTGATTCCAGGTATGCCTAACCTTGCGTTCTTAACTTTAGCGGTATTGAGTATCGGCACGGGCATAATGATCGAGAAGCGAAAGAAACAACAAGAACAACAACTGGTTGTTGAAGCAGCTGCTGAAGCGGTGCCAGCACCGGTTGAAGAAAATAAAGAATTAAGTTGGGAAGATGTTGTACCAGTCGATATTGTTGGTCTTGATGTGGGTTATAAATTGATCCCTTTAGTTGATCGTAAACAAGGTGGTCAGTTGCTGTCACGAATTAAAGGTGTGCGTAAAAAATTGACTCAAGAATTTGGTTTCTTGATTCCATCTGTTCACATAAAAGATAAGCTTGATTTGTCTCCGAATGGTTACTCTATTTCTCTTATGGGTGTGCCATTAGGGGAAGCGGAGATTTATCCTGATCGTGAAATGGCGATTAATCCAGGTCAAGTTTTTGGCGTCATCGATGGCATGCCAACTAAAGATCCTGCTTTTGGTCTTGATGCTTTATGGATTGATCCCTCACAGCGTGACGAAGCTCAAACAATGGGATACACGGTTGTGGATGCTAGTACGGTGATTGCGACCCATCTAAGTCAATTATTGCATAGCCATGCTAATGAATTACTGGGTCGTGAAGATGTACAACAACTTCTCGATAATTTAGGCAAAACCGCACCGAAATTAGTAGAGGGTTTAGTTCCTGATACGTTGTCTCTGGGTACCATTCAGAAGGTCTTGCAGAATTTGCTTGAGGAGCGGATCCCTATCCGTGATATTCGGACGATCGTCGAGACATTGGCAGCCAATGCTGCGATGAGTCAAGATGCCGCCACGTTAACGTCACAAGTGCGGATCGCACTTGGTCGCTCAATTGTCCAATATATCAATGGGATGGAGGCAGAAATGCCCGTTATCACTCTCGATCCTTCTCTGGAACAGATATTGCAAGAGTCATTGTTGTCGACCGATGGGTCCGGAGCAAGCTTAGAACCAGGACTCGCTGAACGACTATTGCAATCGTTGCAGACAGCGGCATCAGAGCAGGAAAGCGCAGGTAAAACGCCAATCCTGGTGGTGTCACCACAGTTACGGTTGTTAATGGCTCGATTTGTACGTAATGCAGTTCCAGAGCTTCATGTATTAGCGTTTAGCGAAATACCCGACTCTAAACAGATACGTATCGTCGCTAATGTTGGGAATGAACAGCCAGTGTAGAAAAATAATCTGGCAATAGAACGAAGAGTGAAATATGAAAATTACACGTTTTTTTGCCAAAAATATTAGCGAAGCGATTCGTAATGTACGGGAAGAGCTAGGGGCTGATGCGGTTATTCTTTCTAATAAAGAAGTCAGTGGTGGTATCGAGTTAGTGGCGGCGATTGATTACGATGAAGCCTTACTTGATAAAAACACTGCCGCTGCAGCGCCTCAACCAACAGAATCTTCGCC
>CAZIWG010000012.1:0-48241 GCA_964542925.1 uncultured Granulosicoccaceae bacterium
AAGAAATGGGTGTACTACAAGAACGTATTACATCGACTAAGACGGGTTCGATTACCTCATTCCAAGCGGTATACGTACCAGCGGATGATTTAACCGATCCCTCTCCAGCAACGACCTTTGCACATTTGGATGCGACATTAGTATTGTCTCGTCAAGTTGCAGAGCTTGGTATTTACCCTGCGGTTGATCCATTAGATTCAACATCACGCCAATTAGATCCACTGGTTGTTGGTCAAGAACATTACGACATCGCTCGTGGCGTTCAAGGTTTATTACAACGTTACAAAGAATTGAAAGACATTATTGCGATTCTGGGTATGGACGAATTATCTGAAGAAGATAAACAAGCCGTATCACGTGCACGTAAAATTCAACGTTACTTGTCACAGCCTTTCTTCGTTGCAGAAGTATTCACCGGTGCGCCAGGTAAATACGTTTCATTGAAAGATACGCTGACTGCATTTAAAGGCATTTTGGCAGGTGATTACGATTCATTACCAGAGCAGGCTTTCTATATGGTTGGTGGTATTGAAGAAGTGGTTGAAAAAGCGAAAACGCTATAACGCATTTGGGGCATTAGGAAATGGGTATGACAACACACGTCAACATCGTTAGCGCAGAAGAAGAAATTTTTTCAGGCACTGCTGAAATGGTGTTTGCTCCTGCTATCATGGGTGAAGTGGGTATTGCACCACGTCACACTCCGATGCTGACTCCCCTTAAAGCGGGTGAAGTACGCTTGAAGACTGAAGGTAAAGAAGAGCAGTTCTTTTATGTTTCAGGTGGCATGCTTGAAGTACAACCTCATGTTGTTACAGTACTTGCTGATACTGCTGTTCGTGCTAAAGATTTAGATGAAGCGGCAGCGATTGAAGCCAAGAAAAGCGCAGAGGCAGCATTGAAAGACAGTGCAGGTAAGGTAGATTACGCTAAAGCGCAAGCTGAATTAGCAGAAGCAGTGGCCCAGTTAAAAGCCATCGATCATCTTCGTAAGACTAAGCGTTAATTAGTCTATCTAGTGAGTAATATAGTCACTAAAAATAAACTCGTTACGATTACCTACATTATTAAAGATGATGCGGGTGAGACGATTGAGCAAAATGATGTACCAGTGAGTTATGTTCATGGTGTCGGTAGCGAATTATTGCCGGCATTAGAAACAGCTTTAGATGGTCATCAAGTTGATGATATCGTTGAAGTACTCATCCCCCCCGAAGAAGCATTTGGTATGCGTGATCCTGAATTGATGTTCTCAGATAAGATTGACAATGTTCCAGAAGAATTTCGTTACGTAGGCGCACAAGCCCAGTTTCAAAACGAAGATGGAGATACGAAAACCTTCATGGTTAGTAAAATCGAAGGCGATATGCTGACATTAGATGGTAACCATCCTTTTGCAGATAAAACTATCCAGTTTGTCGCCACTATTCATGATATTCGTGATGCGACAGAAGAAGAAATTGCCAACAAAACCCCTGTTCAACCCTATGGAGTTGATGTGATGGATCCAGCAACCGGTGCTCCGCACTAGTTGTTTCCTTTTAGTTTGTACCTCGCGGCGTTTTCCGCAACAATAGCCTAATGAATTGTTCTATTATTATTCTTGCAGCAGGTAAGGGATCGCGAATGCGATCATTCATGCCCAAAGTGTTGCATGTGTTGGCACATCGTAGTTTATTGGAGCATGTTTGGGCAGCCGCTGAACGGCTCAAACCCCAACATACCTGTATTGTCTATGGACATGGTGGAGAGCAAGTTCGCCAACGTTTGTGTGGCCAGCCGGTTGAGTGGGTAGAACAGCGAGAGCAATTAGGCACGGGTCATGCAGTCGCACAGGCAATACCGACGTTAGCTGATTCAGGCAAGGTATTGATTTTATATGGTGATGTGCCTTTAATTAGGACGACTACTCTTGAGGCCATGGTAGAAAATTGTTCAGAGTCAGCAATGAGTTTACTGACAATAGAATTAGATGATCCGCATGGTTATGGCAGAATCGTGCGTAATAATGAGCAAAAAGTGATCAGTATTGTCGAACATAAAGATGCCAACAATGAGCAACTCGCGATCCATGAGATCAATACGGGTATTATGTGTGTACCCGCTCAGAAATTAAGTACATGGTTAAGTAATTTGAGCAATGAGAATGCGCAAGGAGAATATTACCTGACCGATATCATTGCGATGGCAGTCAGTGATAAAATAGCCATAAATACAGTCTCAGCGTCAAATTCCCACGAAGTGGAAGGCGTAAATGACCGAATTCAATTGGCACATCTTGAAAGGTATTATCAGGCGATGCAAGCAGAAAAGCTTATGCAACAAGGTGTTACCCTTCGCGATCCGGCGCGTGTTGATGTCCGTGGCGAAATAACTTGCGGTCAAGATGTCATTATTGATATTAACGTCATTATCGAAGGCAAGGTTGAGATTGGCGATAATGTACAGATTGGTCCAAATGTAATTCTTAAAGATTGCTCAATTGGTGCGGGCAGTATTATTGAAGCCAATTGCGTTATTGAGCAATCAATTGTCGGTGAAGAATGTAGTATTGGTCCTTTTGCACGTTTGCGACCCGGTGCCAAGTTGGCAAACAAAGCCAAGGCAGGCAATTTTGTAGAAATTAAAAACGCCGAAATTGGTGAAGGCAGTAAAGTAAATCACCTGAGTTATATCGGTGACACCACCATGGGTGAAGGCGTTAACATCGGTGCGGGAACAATTACCTGTAACTATGACGGTGCCAATAAGCATAGAACCATTATTGGTGATAATGCGTTTATTGGATCTAACACAGCCATGGTTGCCCCATTGGAAGTGGGAGCCGGCGCAACCATTGGTGCTGGCAGTACCTTAACAAATGATGTAGAAACGGGTGCGTTAACCTTAACGCGCAGTAAGCAAAAAACCATTAAAGGCTGGAAACGGCCAACAAAGAAAAAATAATTATGTGCGGTATTGTTGGTGCGATTGCAGATAAAAATGTCCTGCCTATTTTGCTGGAAGGTTTACGTCGCCTTGAATACCGAGGATACGATTCAGCAGGCATTGCGCTGATTGACGCCGGTGACTGTATTGCACGTGTTCGCAGTATAGGCAAAGTAAAAAATCTGGAAGAAAGATTAAACGAATATCCTGTTAAGGGGCAATTGGGTATTGCACACACACGTTGGGCGACACACGGTAAACCTAGCGATAAAAATGCTCATCCTCATGTTTGTAAAAAAACGGTTGCTGTCGTACATAACGGTATTATTGAAAACCATCAGAAACTTCGTGAACAACAAATAAAACAAGGCCATCAGTTTACCTCGCAAACAGATACCGAAGTTATCGCACATGCTGTACATGATCAGGTTGAACAAGGTAAAGATTTACTGGAAGCAGTACGCGCAACAACTGAACAGTTAGAAGGTGCTTATGCTCTAGGTGTTATAAGTAACGCAGAAAAAAATCGTATGATAGTCGCGCGACGCGGAAGCCCTTTAGTTATAGGGGTTGGTGAAGGTGAAAATTATATAGCATCAGATGTCGCTGCTTTATTACCAGTTACACAGAGATTTATTATTCTTGAAGAAGGTGATATTGCAGAAATTACCAAAGATAGTATTAAAATATATGATGCTGAAGGTAATGTTGTTGAACGTAAATCACATTTGAGTGAATTAAACGCTGAGTTATCTGAACGTGGTAAGTACCGCCACTACATGTTGAAAGAAATTTACGAGCAACCCGAAGCAATTCATGCAACGCTAGAAGGCCGTATTAGTGACGGACGTTTATTAGAGGAATGTTTTGGTGATGGTGCTAGTGATATTCTTGATGGTATCGATTCTATTAAGATCGTTGCCTGTGGTACCAGTTTCCATGCAGGGTTAATTGCAAAACATGGTTTTGGTGATTTAGCTAATGTCCTCTGCAGTGTCGAAGTGGCTAGTGAGTTTCGTTATCGTCGCCATGTTGTTGCTAAAAACACCTTGTTTGTTACCTTGTCTCAGTCAGGTGAAACAGCCGATACGCTAGCAGCATTGCGTATTGCGAAGCGACTTGGTTATAAGCATACTTTTGCCATTTGTAATGTCCCTGAAAGTTCGTTGGTTCGTGAATCAGATTTGGTATTAATGACACGTGCGGGGCCGGAAATTGGTGTTGCCTCAACTAAGGCATTTACAACTCAGCTAGTTGCTCTGTTATTGCTTATTATTGCGGTAGGCCGTCGTCATGGCATGACAGAAGCCACTGAAAAAACGATTGTAGAGCAATTAGATAGTTTGCCTGAACGTATTGAGCAAGTTTTATTATTAGATGAACCTATTGCAGAGTTGGCAAAACAATTTGCCGATAAGCATCATGCCTTATTTTTAGGTCGTGGACCGCAATACCCCGTTGCTAAAGAAGGGGCGTTAAAGTTAAAAGAAATCTCTTACATTCATGCCGAAGCCTACCCCGCTGGGGAGCTAAAGCATGGGCCGCTTGCTTTAGTTGATGCCAAAATGCCGGTGGTCGCAGTCGCACCAAATGATCAGCTTTTAGAAAAATTGAAAGCGAATCTTGAAGAAGTCAGCGCACGAGGTGGTCATCTTATTGTCTTTACTCATATTGATGCAGGCTTCATTGAAAATGAGCACTGCCAAGTCATTCATGTTGCTCCAACAGAGCAAGCTATATCACCGATAATATATTCTGTTCCACTGCAATTACTTGCCTACCATGTTGCGATCATAAAAGGGACAGATATTGATCAGCCACGTAATCTAGCTAAATCAGTTACTGTGGAATAACAGTTACGGCGCACATGTCTGTTATCTTTGACCAGAGTGCTCGCCCGGTTATCTTTGGTGAGTGTTTATTTGATCATTATCCGAATGGAAATAAAGTCCTTGCTGGCGCCCCGTTAGCTGTTGCTTGGCATTTACAAGGTTTCGGTTTACGACCGCTTTTAATTACCCGTATTGGACAAGATGTAGAAGGTGAATTGGCCTTAGCATCTATGCATCAATGGGGCTTAGATACCCGAGCAGTTCAAATAGATACAGAGCTAGCGACTGGTAATGTTATTGTTGGATCGGAAAACGGTGATAATTCTTTTGATATCAAACCTGATCAAGCATGGGATCATATTAATAGTAATTTAGCCTTAGAATGGGTTAAGACACTACCCTGTTCATTGCTTTATACAGGGAGTTTAGCGCAGCGCCATCCTGTTTCGCATAAAACGTTGCAGAGAATACTATTAGAAACGACATTGCCACTTTTTATTGATATCAACTTGAGAGAACCTTGGATAGAAGCACCTATAATAGAGCAGTGTCTAGAAGAGGCTCATTGGCTTAAGATAAATAATGAAGAATTAAATAAATTACTTCAGCGTGCGGGTCAGAACGTTCAAATTAATATCGCTGAAGCAAAACAGTTAAGATCACAGCATGATATACAGACACTTTACGTTACTGATGGCGAAAGAGGTGCAATAGCAATAAGTGAACTAGAATGTGAAGAGAAGCGAATAAGTAAAGTGATTGAAATAGAAGACAGTGTTGGTGCCGGTGATGCATTCAGTGCTGTCTGTATACTCGGCTTACATAAAAGCTGGAATCAACAGCAAATACTTTCAAGGGCAAATGAATTTGCAGAAAAAATATGTCAACTGCAAGGTGCAACATCTCTAAAAAAGCAGGATTATCTAGAGTTACTTAATAAGTGGAAATAAACAAAATGTAATTATTTAAGGATAAATAATGACAAGGAATACAAAATATCTACAGATAATTATAGCTAGTATTCTATTTAGTTATATCATTATCGCGAATGCAGAAACATTTATTCGAGATGATATTATTAACGATCCTTCCCCATCACAATTTACTATCTGTCACGGTGGAACATGTGAAAACATTGAAAAAGTCAGTTTAGATGAAGCACTGTGGCAACAGATTCAAAGTATTTTTAGTAATAAGAGTTCACCACAGCAGGAAAGAGAAAATATAAAGCTTGCTATTGCAAAGCTTGAAAAAATGGTTGGTAGGCTTACAAATACATTTAATGATAAAGCTGAAAATATTACTGATGAAGAATATTATCATTATATGGATTGCATTGATGAATCAACGAATACAACTTTATATTTAATGATGATTCAGAACGATGGCTTATTACGTTGGCATACTTATCAAGATCGAGGTAATCGAGGTTATTTTTTTAATGGTTGGCCACATACTACGGCTGTTATTAAAGAAACACGTACAGGTAAAAAATATGCCGTAGATTCATGGTTTAGAGACAATGGTCAACCGCCTTATATTATTCCTTATGATGAGTGGGAAAATGGGTGGAGACCAATGAAAAGATTATAGAGAAGAATATAACTTAGTTAGTAAGTAATAAAATAGAGAATTGCGAATATAAATTAAAGTAAAATATAAGAGTTAGTCCTAAGTTATTATAAATAAAATTGGAGTTTTATTAAAATATGGTTTTAGTCATGGTATTATGATCGAAGATTTGAGGTGGGGACCTAAATATTCAAGGGGGGTAATAATATGAGTAACAATAATAAAATAATCAGTACTGTCTGCATGGGCATGATTTTATCTCTAAATATAGGTTTTGTAACAGCAGAGCAATTTGAATTTAAAAAGATAAAACCAACACTTGAAATAATCGAGCAAGCTAAAAATAATCCAAACACGTGGGTGTATATTATTGATGGCGATTATCACGGTACAAATAAAGTGCCTCAACATGCGATTGTAGGTAGTTGGCAGGTGGATGATAAAGGAGAAATTATGAAAGATAGCTTCCTTGCCAATCCACTTTATAAAAAAACAAATGATTCTAAGAATAGTATCTAATAATTAAAAATTTTTAATGTGGAAGTTGTAGAGCTAATCTAGCCATCAAGCTCGAGATCATCACGTACTGCTTCTAAGCCAGCAACGGCACACTTTTCATCGGTTTTCCCAGATGGTGCGCCACTCACTCCAATACCACCCATAATGTTGCCACCAATATTAATGGGTATACCACCTGCACTAACAATTAAGCCATCTAATTTGGCGACTTGGAAAGGTTTAGTGAAACGGCTTTCGAGTTGAGATAGAGGCACATTGAAAGACATGGCAGTATGAGCTTTTTGTTTGCTTATGGGTAAGGTGATATCCATAGCCAAAGTGTCTCGAAGAACAACTTGAGTATGACCACCGCGATCAACAACGGTAACTGCAATTTGAACACCCTCTTTACGGCATTGTTTAATAGCGGCTTGTGCAATACGTAAAGCGGTGTCCATCTTGAGTCGCTTGATGTTAATGGTCATGCTCTCATCTGCCATAATTGGCGATGATATAAGTGAAATATGCAATACAGACAAGCTGATAGATTTAAAAATTATATTCATAATCTATTACCTTTTTATATGGGTTAGACTGTTGTTCCACTATTTCATAAGCTGTTTTTAAGTACAAGCACTTTAGTTGTACGGGTTAATCGTTTAGAATTTATTTATGCATAACCCTCTAATTCCTGATATTTTATCGTTGTTGCGCCAGCAATCAACAGGTTTAAGTGAATATGAAATAATGCAATATTTTGCTGAACATGAGATTTTTAATGATCTTTCTGAAGAAACTCAATTAGTTTTATTCCAGAAACACTTTATTATTATGAATTCCTTGTATGAATTGCAATATCAGCTTTGGCAGGATGAGCAGGTATATCTTGATATCTCGCCATTAAATATACAAATGATATTTACAGAAAATAATGAGATAGGCAATGCTTTAGCAATTTCTGAATCAAAGAAACTAAGCGAATATTATCGAGACTGGAAAAATTTTGAAGATACGAATGAAGACGATGTAGATAAATTACTATCTAATTTTTGGCAACATTTTGTATCAACAGATGAACGAAATGCCGCATGTGACATGCTAGAAATTGCTCCAGATGCTGCAAAGGAACAAATCACAGAAAGCTATCGCCGCTTAGCCGCAACACATCATCCTGATAAAGGTGGTGACAAGGAAATGTTTATACGAATTAGGCAAGCATATGAGGTGTTAAAAATAATTCCTTGACAGTAATCTAGTCAAAGGCGCAGAATGCGCGCATGTTGAATTTAGCCAAACACATTGTTGTGATTAAGCTGCATCGAGCACCATGCTGGATGCAGGTACTTCCGTGTGTTTTGTAGAGTTAAAGTTTGAAACGTTAAAGTAATACAAAACAAGATCCTGAAAAGGCCACGGAAACTAAAGAGTTTCGTGGCCTTTTTGTTTTTAGGGCTGTTGTAAAATAAAAGGAGTAAAAATCATGTCGGTCCCTGCAGCGTATCTTGCAGTCATTGTTATTTGGTC
Source organism: uncultured Granulosicoccaceae bacterium (assembly GCA_964542925.1). Lineage (GTDB taxonomy): Bacteria > Pseudomonadota > Gammaproteobacteria > AKS1 > AKS1 > Sulfuriflexus. Next base: position 8,355 of record CAZIWG010000012.1, read on the forward strand.
AACTACGCCTCTGGCGATAAAGTGGAGCAGTGAAGGCCCCAGTTTTATTGCGGGTGTCACTAGTCGAATGATCATTGGAACAATTATCTGTTTGGTATTAGTGAAGCTATTTCGCGTTGCGATGCCTTGGCATCGTAAAGCTGTATACGCTTATCTTGCAGGATCATTGGCGGTGTTTGCCGGTATGCTCAGCGTGTATTGGGGTGCGCAATTTATTGAGTCAGGATTGGTGGCGTTGTTATTTGGTTTAACGCCATTAGCTATCACGATTATTTCTGTCTCAATGGGAACGGAATCGCGACCAGGGCTTTTAAAATTGTTAGGTATTATTGTCGCATTAACTGGCTTGTTTTGTATTGTGTTACTCGGTGGTGATGCGGGGCATTTAACAGAAAAAGGCTTGTACGGCATGTTGGCTGTTTTCATGGGCATGTTAATGCACTCAGTTAGTACGGTTTGGGTGAAACAACTTGGGGAACAGATGTCTGCCCTATCTATGACGACAGGCAGTTTATTGTTCTCAATGCCTTTGTATTTAATTGTTTGGTATTTTGCCGATGGCACAATTCCAGATAGTGCACCTACTCATGCGATAGGTTCGATTATTTACTTGGGTATTTTTGGATCGGTATTAGGGTATATTTTCTATTTTTATACCTTACGTCATGTCAGTGCGACTAATGTAGGATTGATTACATTAATTACACCGGTTACGGCGTTATTGCTTGGGCAAGCTCTGAATGGAGAAGCTGTAACTGCCATTGTATGGTTTGGCACCAGTTTGATTATTCTGGGTTTGAGCATGCATCAATGGGAACAGCGTCGACGTTTGAAACCAGCCTGATGTGGCGGCGTGAATAAGGTAGAATGCTTGAATGGATATAAGCGATTTACTTGATAATTTGAATGAGCCACAGCGTGAAGCTGTGGCCGCCCCACCCGTACACCAATTGGTTATTGCTGGAGCAGGCAGTGGCAAGACACGTGTTTTGGCACATCGTATTGCCTATTTAGTGCGAACCGGTGAAGTGTCGCCACAGGGGATTCTTGCGGTGACGTTTACCAATAAAGCCGCACGATCAATGCGTGATCGTATTGAAACGATGCTCGACATGCCGGTTCGGCAAATGTGGGTAGGCACTTTTCATGGCATTGCGCATCGTTTGTTGCGTTCGCATTGGCAAGAAGCGGGTTTACCACAGACATTTCAAATCCTTGATTCAGATGATCAGCATCGCATCATTAAACGTTTGCTAAAGCAGATGGAATTAGATGAGGCACGTTGGCCACCGAAGCAGATTCAGTGGTTCATCAATGGCCAGAAAGACGAGGGTCGTCGTCCCGATCATGTGGATCACCACAATGCCCCGTTTGAAGAGCAAATGGTGCGCATTTATGCTGCTTACGAAGAAGTCTGTAAACGCAGCGGTCTCGTCGATTTTGCTGAGTTATTGCTGCGAGCACATGAAATTCTATTGCATAACAAGAACTTACTAGACCACTATCAGCGTCGTTTTCAGCATATATTGGTAGACGAATTCCAAGACACCAATACGATTCAGTATGCATGGCTACGTTTGTTAGCGGGCGATAATAACCCGTTATTTGCCGTGGGTGATGATGACCAATCTATCTATGGTTGGCGTGGTGCAAAAATAGAAAATATTCAGCGCTTTACCAAAGACTTCCCCAATACACGAACGGTGCGTTTGGAACAAAATTATCGTTCTACCGGTACGATTCTGTCAGCAGCGAATGCCTTGATTGAAAATAACAGTGATCGCCTTGGTAAAAATCTTTGGACTGACGGCAGTGATGGCGAGCTGATTCTACTTTATGAAGCCTTTAATGATTTAGAAGAAGCACGTTACATCGTTAACAGTATTAAGAATTGTATTGATAAGGGTATTCCACGAAATGAGATTGCAGTGTTGTATCGCTCTAATGCGCAATCACGTGTGATTGAAGAAGGTTTATTGCGAAGCGCGATCCCCTATAAAGTTTATGGTGGCATGCGCTTCTTCGAGCGTCAGGAAGTTAAACACGCCCTCGCCTACTTACGTTTAATCAGTAACCGTAATGATGATGCTTCGTTTGAACGGGTTGTGAATACCCCAACGCGAGGTGTTGGTGAAAAAACTGTTCAGATGATTCGTGAACAAGCGCGTGCCTATAACATTACACTTTGGCAAGCAGCACAACAATTACTTGATGACAAACAATTTACTGCGCGTGCAGGAAATGCTATTCAGGCATTCATGTACTTGATTGAAGAGATGGCAGTAGAAACAAAAGACATGCCATTGCATGAAATTACTGAGGCGATGTTAAAAACCAGTACCTTAATCGCCAGTTACGAAAAAGATAAAAGTGAAAAAGCTCAAATGCGAGTGGAAAACTTGGCGGAATTAGTGACGGCGGCACGTCAGTTTGAGCATGAAGAAGACGAGTTGTCAGAGCTTGATTCGTTCTTGGCACATGCCGCATTAGAAGCAGGTGAAGGACAAGCATCAGAATATGAGGATCCAGTGCAACTAATGACTTTGCATACAGCCAAAGGCCTAGAGTTTGAGCATGTTTATTTAACTGGTTTAGAAGAAGGATTATTTCCACATCGAATGTCCATGGATGAACCAGGAAGGCTTGATGAAGAACGTCGACTTTGTTATGTCGGTATTACCCGTGCCAAACAACAACTGACTATCAGTTATGCCAATGTCCGTCGGTTACATGGTAATGAAGTGTACACACAGCCATCTCGTTTTATTAGTGAATTACCAAAAGAATATTTACAAGAAGTACGCATAAAACGACAAGCAGCACAGGCATCTACGATGCAGATTGAAACTGCATCGAGCAATGGGTTTCAATTAGGTTCCAGAGTGATGCATGCAAAGTTTGGTGAAGGCACAGTGACCAGTAGTGAAGGTGATGGTGCGCATGCACGTGTGCAAGTTAATTTTGATGACATTGGTAGTAAGTGGCTGGTGATTGCTTATGCGAATTTGCAGACGCTATCGTAAGAAACACACACAAATATATTAGACAGGATTAACAAGATTGATAGGTTAAATAAAATAGCTATAAAAAGTCATGTCTAAAGTATGTTTTGATACTTGAATCAAATTCTGAACTAAATTGTCATTGCGAGTACCGCGAAGCAATTTCCATAGTAAGTTGCAAGATTATAGAGATGGCTTCGTGTTGCTTGCAATGATGGTAAGGTATTTAAGCAATCTTTGAACTAGGTTTCCCTAAATAATGACCTTGTGCATAATCAACGCCAAGTTCTTTTAATAATTCTAGTGTTTCAACATTTTCAACAGACTCAGCAATAGTTTTTTTACCTAAGGCATGTGCAACTTCATTCATTGACCTGACCATTGCTTGGTCTACCGGTGCATTAGGCAGGCTTTGAACGAAAGAGCCATCTATCTTAAGTGTATCAACAGGTAAATGTTTTAAGTAAGTAAAGGAACAGAAGCCAGAGCCAAAGTCATCCAGTGCGAAGCGGCAACCTATATCACGTAGTGCTTCGATAAATCGTATTGCAGCATTTAAATTTGCAATGGCTGCCGTTTCTGTAATTTCGAAGGTTAGCCAAGAAGGATCCAGACCGGTTTCATTAAGCACGGCTTTGATTAAGGGTAGTAAGGTTGCATCTTCAAAGGCTCGACCAGAGAGATTAATGCCAAAGTGCAAGGTGTGCCCTTCATCACGTAGTCCGGCTAGAGTCCGAATAGTTTTAGTCACCATCCACCGATCGATACTGTGAATAAGTCCAAAACGTTCTGCAGCAGGCATAAAGCCACCGGGTAAGATGATTTGTCCGTTATCGTATGGCATACGAATTAACACTTCATAGGAGTGTATTTTACCATCGTTAATACCGACAATGGGTTGGTAAACAATTTGAAAGCGATCATTGTCGAGTACTTCACGTACTCTAGTGGCCCAACCCATGTCTTCAGCCATGCCTAGTTTATCTCGATCCTCTGGATCGTAAACATAAATGCGGTTACGCCCATGACTTTTAGCCAGGTTACAGGCAAGGTCTGCTTGAGCAAGAATTTCATCGGCAGACGATGAGTGATTATCAATAATAGTGATACCAATACTGCAGGTGATGTTGAAACTGTTGGATGCACGGTTATAACGATAATTTTCGAATAAGAGGCGTAATTTTTCTGCGATAGGCTCGGCATCTTCTATATCGATATTATACAAAAGTAATGTAAATTCATCACCACCGAAGCGAGCGAGTAAATCGCCCTCTCTTGAATGTGATTGTAAAAGTTCAGTTGTTTCAAGTAACAATTCATCGCCTAAGGCATGTCCAAGGGTGTCGTTAACATATTTGAATTGATCGAGATCGATATAAAATAAAGCAGAATTTGCACCACTGCGTGCTGTGCGGGCGATAAGTCGTTCTAGTTCTTGTTGGAAATAATGTCTATTATATAAACCTGTGAGTGAATCATGTTCTGCTTGGTAGCTGAGTTGTTTTTCATAAACTTTTTGTTCAGTAATATCGCGAGCAGTGCCGCGAATACGTGTAATTTTACCATCTTTAATGAGTGCCGTGGCATTAAAACTGAGTTGTTTCGCTACCCCATTACGATCAATATGAATAGTTTCATATTGCAGCATTTCTTTATTAGCTAGTAAGTTTTCAAAAGCTTCGTGATCGCGTTGCTTGTATTCAGGACTAACAAATTCAGAAATATGTCGGTGTAACATTTCTTCAGGTTCATAACCATATATGTGTTTGCATGCTTGATTTAAATAAATCCAGTGTCCTTTGGCATCAATACTCCAGACTAAATCATGTGCTGTTTCAACTAAATCACGATAACGAGACTCAGCTTCACGTAATTTTTTCTCAGTGTTTTTGCGTTCAGATATATCTATAACGATACATGCAAACATTTGTAAATTACTTTGTTGCATTTCACTTACACGTAGCTCGACAGCTAATTGATTACCATCAGGCCGTGAAATTTCAACTTCTTTCTCTGGGTGTGAAGATTGAGCAAGTGTCATTATATTCACATCGGGAAATAAGCGTGATATCGGTTGACCAATTATTTCAGCAGCACGAAATTCAAATAACCTTTCTGCAGCAGGATTAAAAGAAATAATTAGAGTTTGTTGATTGGTTACAATAATGCCTTCTGAGGTGGTATCAAAAATTGCTCGCATGTGTGAGCGTTGATCACCGAGGTGCTGAAATAAAGTGGAAAGTGTTTGGGTTAAATAACCAATTTCATCGGTTGATTGTGGTCGTAGCTTTGCTAATTCATCATGGCTACTTGCGCCTTTCCCATAAAGGACTTTTTGTACTGGGCGTAAAGCTCGAGCAGTAGTAGAAATACTGATGACAGTGATCGCAATGCTAATAGCGGCAAGAGAAGCAAAAACGGGCAGTGAACTAATCGCTTGAAAGCCCTGTTCGTTCCAAAAATATAACATGAGGATAGAATTTGTTAGTAGTGGCATAAAACCGCCCACTAGCATGAGATTTGTTTTAATACTAAATAGTGGTGCACTGATACCAATAAATTTAACCAGCCGACCTAGTGTCGCCATAGATAACATGTAGAGAGGCAGGCCAACTAAAATTGCCACGACTAATTGTAATAAGATAATTTTACTAAATAGGTTTAAATCAAGATTGCTTGTTGATGCGGTCGTCCAAAAATAAATTTGTGGAACAATTAATACGTAGCATAAATAGAACCCCCAGTAATCACTACTAAAGCGTTTTAATCTTTGGTGAATATCAGGAGACGCATAATGAGCATTTGGATTATTAATTTTCCATTGCTGTATTGGCGCTAATAATCGCCATGCATAGGCGGTGCTCCAGAGAAACATAAAGGCTATATAAAGTGGTAAAAAAGGTTGTTCTAAGGCAGTGGCTAAATCGTGCCAGGTAACGAGTTGAAATGAGACGGCTGCCATATGACTTAGTAAGGGCATAAGGATAAAGCTAATACCAACAATCGCAGCAAAACGATAGCGAGTAGATTGTATGATGTCAGTGTCTGATGACAAAGTAGCTCGTCTTAATAATAATTATTATGAGATCGATACTATCAGGAATAGCAGCGGTTTTCATGCAAGTGTTTGCCCGCCAGGGTTGCATCAGATAGACTCGAATAATTAGAAAAAACCAGTTCAATAAGGAAGTTAGTAGATGAAACGGCGTGAGTTTATTAAGAAATTAGGGGGTAGTAGCCTTGTTGCGGGTTCTGCAATCGTGGCTCCGGGGCTGGCTTATGCCAAGGTAAAGCCCGAATATAAATGGAAAATGGTTACAACTTGGCCGAAGAATTTCCCTGGCTTGGGAACGGGTGCTAATTATCTTGCCAACCTTATCAATGAGATGAGTGGGGGTCGCATACAGGTTAAAGTGTATGGGGCGAAGGAGCTGGTACCTGCTTTTGAGATTTTTGATGCGGTATCACGTGGCGTAGCAGAAATGGGACATGGAGCCGCTTATTATTGGAAGGGAAAAACTGAGGCAGCACAATTTTTTGCAGCAGTGCCTTTTGGTATGACAGCGCAGGAGATGAACGCATGGTTGTATCATGGCGGTGGCATGGAGCTATGGCATGAAGTGTACGCACCGTTTGGTTTAATTCCCATGGCGGCAGGTAACACTGGCGTACAGATGGGTGGTTGGTTTAACAAAGAAATTAACTCTGTCGCCGATTTGAAAGGCTTGAAGATGCGTATTCCAGGTCTGGGTGGTGAGGTCTTACGTCGCGCAGGTGGCACCCCAGTGAGTTTACCCGGTGGTGAGATATTTACCTCACTACAGTCAGGTGCCATTGATGCGAGTGAATTTGTCGGCCCGTATAATGATCTGGCTTTTGGCTTATATAAAGCAGCAAAACATTACTATTACCCTGGTTGGCATGAGCCGGGTACAACACTGGAAAGCTTTGTTAACAAGAAAGCATTGGCATCATTACCGGCTGATTTACAGTCTATTGTTATTAACGCAGCACGCGTTGCAAATCAAGATATGTTGTCTGAATACACAGCGAAAAATAATCAGGCGCTGGACACCTTGGTAAATAAACATAAAGTCGATTTACGTCGCTACCCTGATGATGTATTGAAGAAATTAAAGACCTTATCTGATGAAGTAGTAGCGGAAGTGGGTGCCAAAGATAAGCTTACCAAGAAGGTCTATGAATCGTTTAAACATTTCCGTGACCAAGTAACAAAATGGCACAATGTCTCTGAGCGTGCTTACCTTGATGCGCGAGGTTAACCATATATTTGGGATGGCAACCATGTAGCAATACTTGGCCAATAGGCAATTAAACCAAGACCGATAAGTTGAATTGCAATAAACGGCATCACCCCTTTATAAATATGCATGGTGGTTACTTCTTTGGGGGCAACACCCCGTAAGTAAAATAGTGCAAAACCAAATGGGGGTGTTAAAAAGGATGTTTGTAAATTAATAGCAATCATCACACCTAGCCAAACGGGATCAAGCCCCATGGCTAATAATATTGGTCCGACAATAGGTACAACGACAAAGGTAATTTCTATAAAGTCGAGAATAAAACCGAGTAAAAACATTAATAACATCACAACAAACATTGCCGTGAATACGCCACCGGGTAAGTTGTTAAGAAGATCGGCAACAATGTCATCGCCCCCAAAGCCCCTAAATACCAGTGAAAAAACAGATGCGCCAATAAAAATTAAAAATACCATACTGGTAACGCGGGTGGTATTTTGCATTACTTCAAGTAAACGCGGGTAAGTAAATTCACCACTTAAAATAGCAAGTAAAATAGCGCCCATCGCACCAACAGAGGCTGCTTCAGTGGGCGTGGCAAGACCCGCCATGATAGAACCCAAGACAGCAACAATTAATAGTAAGGGCGGTAATAAGACTTTAAAGATACGAATAAGTAAACCTGTTTCAAGTTGTTGCTCTGAATCAGGAAGGCTTGGCATACTCGATGGTTTAAGCCACGCCATACCAAGAATATAAAGTAGATAGAGTCCAACTAGCATCAAACCGGGTAGCAAGGCTCCTGCAAATAGATCACCGACTGATATCGTTTCAGGAGAAAAGATCCCGATATCAAGCTGAGCTTGTTGGTAAGCCGACGACAATACATCACCAAGTAAGACTAAAACAATTGAGGGTGGAATAATTTGTCCCAGCGTTCCAGAGGCACAAATAGTCCCAGCAGAAAGAGCAGGATCGTAACCGCGCTTAAGCATGGTCGGTAAGGCGAGTAAACCCATAGTCACAACGGTTGCACCAATAATACCGGTACTCGCAGCGAGTAACATGCCGACAATCGTCACCGAGATACCGAGTCCACCTCGTAGTGAACCGAATAAGGAAGCCATGGTTTCAAGTAAGCCTTCGGCAACTTTCGAGCGTTCAAGCATAATGCCCATAAATACAAACAGGGGCACAGCGATGAGGGTTTCATTTTCCATGATGCCATATAAACGGTTTGGTAAGGCTTCAAGAAAATCGCTATCAAAATAACCGCTTGAGGAACCGATAAAGGCAAACAGCAATGCAGTACCGGCAAGACTAAACGCAACCGGATAGCCTGAGAGCAGCACAAGGCAAACAGATAAAAACATAAATAGAGCAAGATATTCAGACATGATCGATCTCGTCATTGAGATTGAAAATGGTCATAAGATTTTTTATGAATAAAGAGATACCCTGCAGAATAAGTAAGGTCGGTAGCAATACAATACTTGTTTTGAGTATGAATAAACCGGCTAAGCCCCCTGCTTCACGCGAACCTTCGTGTAATGCCCATGAATTTGCAACGTATTCCCAACTATAGGTAATGATAAATATGCAAACAGGCAGCAGTAGTAATAATGTACCCAGTACATCGACCCAGGCTTTTCCGCGTACGGTCATTTTATGATAAAAAATATCAACACGGACGTGTCCATCATGTTTAAGTGTATAGGCTGCACCGAGCATGAAGACTAAGGCGTGCATGTATAAAATAGATTCTTGCATGGCGATCCAGCCAATATTAAATAGATAACGTAAGATAACGACGCTAAATTGGGTAATAACCATGAAAAGCGTTAACCAAGCAATAGTTCTACCGGTCTTTTCTGACAGATTATTAAGGAAAGCAACGAGTTGTTTAGGAGACAGTATTTTCATATAAATAATTGTTTTTATTATACTTATTGCTTCTTTTTAAGATAGATAAAAGAGTTAATGTTGAAAAATAGTTTGTTATTGTCCCATAAACAATAAAAACCTGCATACTTAGAAATACCTACAATATTTACCTTGTTAAAGAGAGAATTTCACGCCATCATATACTGTTGAGGGTGTCTATATACAGTAATGAGAGATGGGAAGAATGAAACCTAGAATAAAAAAAAATAGTGCAGTGTTGGCGCTTTGTATGGTGTTGATTGCCCCAACAATAGCCGCTGATACGTTTAATGCTGCTCAAGTTGATGAATTACGCAAACAGGGAAAAGCCAAGCAGGCTTACGAATTAGCACTCAAATATCGTAATGATCTTGAAGGTGAGCCTAAGTATGATTTTGCTTATGGCATGGCGGCGATTGATGCAGGTAAGCTAAGTGAAGGTGTTTTGGCACTGGAGCGAGTTGTTCTGACTACCCCTAAAAATACACTGGCACACCTTGAATTAGCCCGTGCATATTTTCTATTAAAAGAAGACACGCGTTCAAGACAGGAATTTGAAATAGTCTTAAAAAGAAAACCACCATCCGGTGTTGTCGCTAATGTAAAGAAATTTTTACGAATTATTCGTTTGCGAGAATCTGAATATCGTTCAACCGGTACTGCATATGTTGAAGTTGCACTGGGTTATGATACCAATATTAATAGTGCGCCTGCTGACGCCACCTTTTTTAGCCCAATTTTAGGTTCGTTGACACTGGCGGGTGGCGGGCTTGAACAAAGTGATGAATTTTTAAAAATAACAACCGGCGGTAAGTTATTACATCCTTTTGAACCAGGAAAGCAGTTACTGATGGGTGTCGATGTATCGGCAAGATTTAATGCTGATGATGATGCTTTTGAAACAGAAAACTGGAATATTTATGCTGGTGTTAAATGGCGTCAAGGAAAAGATAAGTTTGGCATCACCGCTCAAGTTCAAGAGTTTGAATTAGCAGACGTTGATAACCGTAGCTTGGTGAGTTTGTCGGGTAGTTGGGAGCGTCGTTTGAATAAACAAACAACCTGGTCTACTCAACTTCAAGCGGCACAAATTGGTTACCCTAGCCAAAATATACGTGACTCCACATTATTTATAGTGGGTACAGGCTTAACACATCAATATGCAATGAAGTGGCAACCTACAATTTCTGCTAGTACATACATTGGAAAAGAGTTTGCAAGAACGGATACGGAAATAGGACGTTCAGCGGCTCAACGTAAGTTTATAGGCCTTAGGTTTGCGGCGCAGGTTATTCCAACATCTCGCATGAGTGTTTCTGCTTCTGTGTCTGCTGAAACCAGTCATTATGAGGGTGAAAATATATTAACGGGTAAAACCCGAAATGATCAGCTGTATCAAGCATCATTAACAGGTCGTTATATTATTGATGATAACTGGAGTTTAGGTGCAGGGATTTATTATACACGTAATGATTCAAATACAGTCTTGACGGACTACGATAAAACCTTAACACAAGTAAGCGCACGTTATACTTTTTAGTGATGGTAGTTGCTATTGTTTTAAAGTATGAGGTTGAGTTAATAGTATGAACATAAATAAATTAAAGATTTTTGTTGTTGCAGTATTACTCTGCATGTCATTTTTTGGTGCCTCGGCGCAGGCAGCAACAGGTGTGGGTAAAGCGATTATTAGTATTGGTAAAGTATTTACAACAGGCAAAGACGGTAAAGAAAAAAAATTAAAACGCCGTGGTAAAGTATTTGAAGGCGATACGATTAAAGTGGGCAAGAAATCACGTCTACAACTTCGATTTATTGATAATCAATTAATCGTTCTTAAAGAAAACACGGTATTCCGTATTGATGAATACAAGTTCAAAGATAAAAAAGATAAAAACAAAAGTGCCGTACTAAGTTTACTAAAAGGTGGCATGCGTAGTGTCACCGGTTTAATCGGTAAATCAGCACGCGATAAATACAAAGTAAGAACACCCGTTGCAACTATGGGCGTTCGCGGTACACATTATATTCTTCAAATTTGTGACGGAAACTGTGGCGGAGATATTCAAGGTATCGTTGGGACAGTATTAGAAGGTTCAATTGAGATGATCAATGACGGTGGTTCAGCTGTCTTTGGTACTGATCAATTTTTTAATGTGCCATCACCCAGTAGTGTACCAGTAACAATAACTAATCCACCTACAGTACTTATTAGTAGCGTGGTGATATCGACTGAAGGAACGGAAGGAACTGGCGATGTTGATGCAGGCACTTCACCACCTGATGGTAGTTTGTCACTTCCGGAGGGCATTACAGAAACCACCGAAGTAGTGAGTTTTGTGGGTGGCGAACAGACCACGGTTGTTACGACAATAGGAGCGATAACGGTTACTAGTGGTGGTCTTACAAGTGGTATTCCCAGTATACCAGCGCCTATAGGTAGTGTCGCAGCATACGCTGGTAATGCTCTAGATTTTAATGGGCAGCCTGCTCCTATTGGCGTTACCATACAAAGTGGTGTATTCGGCAATAATGTATTTGTTGATACGGCAACGGGCAGATTGCCCGTTGCAGCTAATTTTTTAGATTCTGACCCTAGTAGCACTACCTTTGGGCAACCTGTGAGCTTTCTTGTGTTTCAGGGCGCAACCATCAGTAATCCCGGGTCCACAGTGCTCGGTGGCGTCAACGTTAATTGGGGACGATGGAATCAGAGTAGTGTGCTGGTAGTTGATGGTGGCGTGCCACAAAGTTTAATGTCTGATCTGGCTTTTATATATGCTGATAACAGTACATCTCAAGCGCAGTTGTTTGTATTAGAGCAAACGTCTGTATATAACAGCTACACTTTAATTGGCGGTCCGGTTATTCGTGATGAGTCAGGTGGGATTGTTACGGGTTCAGTTTCATTTGACGTAGATTTTACTAGTGCCAGCCTCTTAGGCTTCAGTGGTAATTTAACCGGCGTAGATGGACGTACGTATAACATCTCACAGGTCAATTCGACCGAGTCATTATTTGATATTCAGTCAATGGGTTTGCCATTAAGCGGTACATGTAGCGGAGCAGGTGCTTGTTCGACAACGGTGACTTTAACAGGCCGTGCTAATGGGGTACTTATTGGTCCGAATGCAGATGGTTTTGTCGGCTCATTTGGTGCGAGTAATCCAAGTGCCGGTGTGGGCATTTTCGGCTCGGGTGTATTTGAGGCTATGCCAGGTGGGCAGTAAATTATTGATTCGCATCTAAGACTAGATGCTTGAATTACCAAGCATTTAAACTATTGTGTATTTATAATATAACAAGAAATAGTGAAATTAGATGTCCTACTGATAGTGGTTTATATCGGTCAGGGTGTCTCTCGGAGTTTAGAACATGAAGCAACATTTTAAAACGACAATAACAGTTTCTTTGTTATGCTTATCCTTGTTTATTGCTCCTGTGCAGGCAGCAACAGGTGTTGGTAAGGCCATTATTAGTATTGGTAAAGTATTTACTACCAGTAAAGATGGTAAAGAAAAAAAATTAAAACGTCGCGGTAAGGTTTTTGAAGGCGACACGATTACAGTGGGCAAAAAGTCACGTTTACAACTTCGTTTTATTGATAATCAATTAGTGGTTTTAAAAGAAAATACCGTATTCCGTATTGATGAATATAAATTTAAAGATAAAAATGATAATCATAAAAGTGCTGCGTTAAGTTTATTAAAAGGAGGCATGCGCAGTGTTACCGGTTTAATTGGTAAATCTGCCCGTGATAAATATAAAGTTAGGACTCCTGTTGCGACGATGGGTGTACGCGGTACGCATTACATTATTCAGATTTGTAGTGGTAACTGTGGTGATGGTGTTCAAGGTATCGTCGGTACGGTACTAGAAGGCGAGATTGAAATGATTAATGACGGTGGTTCAGTGGTATTTGGCATTGATCAGTTTTTCAATGTAGCGTCATTAACAAGTCTGCCCGTACCTATGACAAATCCACCTCATATATTGATTAGTCGAGCATCGACAAATTCAAATGAAGATAGTAGTTCAACGTATGATTCTTCAGAAAGTAGTTCTACCACTACATATACTGTTGTTGCAGGGACTGAGCCAACAATACAAACAACAACCGGACCAGTGAACCCTGTAGCAACCTTTTATTCAGGGGCACCTGCGCCAACAGGTGCAGTAATGGCTGTTGCGGGTATCTCAAATACTATTGGTGGTGCTGGCGGAATACTTGCAGAGGAAGGTAATAATGCAGCGATTGATCTCGCCACCGTTAATAGTGTCGGTAATCAACCTGTAACCGCAGCCATTATTGATTTTGCTGGAACGATAGATTTTAAAATCAAAACAGGTGCCGTGGCAACTGAGCAAGGTGGTGATGCAATGCTTGGTATTAATTGGGGGCGCTGGGCTAGTAATGATATTTCTATTAAAGAAAATGGAGCCGATGTTACTTTGCTGACTGGACTTGCATTTGTTTATAGCCCTAACCCAACATCGATGACTGCTTTAGGCGGTTTTAGTAGTGCAAATACGTATAATTTTTCTGCGGGTCCAAGTATCCGAGATGAAACAGGTGCAATAGTTACGGCAGTCGGGAACTTTAGTATAGGTGTCGATTTTAGTGCTGGTGGCTCTATTACCTCTTTTGGAGGAACACTTTCGGGTAATAGTCGGACTTACAATGTATCTATAATGGGACAAGCAGTTCCTTTCTCATTATTACTGGGTGGTGGAGATATACCCATTAGCTCAACATGTTCAGGTTGTCCTGGCGGGGTAACGAGTTTAACCGGTAATGCAGGTGGTACTTTTGTTGGGCCTGGCGCTGAAGCATTGATTGGTTATTTTGGGCTTAATGATACAGGCGGTACAGTAGGCATATCAGGTGCAGGTGTATTTACAGCGACGACTCCACCTATGTAAGTTATGATTTTATTTGCTGGTATGTTCGAAGGTGCCATCCCAGTCTTCAGTTAGCAGTAGTTCATTCATACTCGACATACGATCCAGATAGATACTGTAAATCATTCTATCTGGATCGTTTTCTTTTAGTTGTGTAAATAGTTTTTTCGCTTCCTTCCATTCTCTTGCATAGTAATAATTAAGCGCTGTTTCATGTTCTTCAAGAACCGCTAATAATTCATCATTGGCTTCACTTACTAAACAGATTGGTTCAAAGATAACAACAGGTTCTGTTTTTCCTTTTACTTGCACCTTATCTAAGCGGCGGAATACATATTCATCTTGCCCCTTACGGGTATTTTCTCCCACGATAAGTTTAACGCCATATTGTTTGGTTAGACTTTCTAGACGAGAAGATAAGTTTACGGCATCACCTAATACGGTGTAGGCACGGCGGAACTCAGAGCCCATGTTGCCGACATTCATCATGCCTGTGTTTAAGCCTATTCCGAGATTAATGGGTGGATAGCCAAGTGCATCGAGTTCAGCTTTCATTGCATCGACTTTTGCCAGCATGGTTAGTGCACCGTCTATAGCATGCTTAGCATGGTCATCATCATGCAATGGTGCACCCCAGAACGCCATTATCATGTCGCCCACATATTTATCAATGGTGCCTTGTTTGTTAAAGATAATCTCTGTCATAGGAGTAAAGAAGCGGTTCAGCATATCTTTGAGTTCAGTTGGTGACAACGACTCACTGATAGTGGTAAAGCTACGAATATCAGCAAATAACACCGTCATTTCACGACGGTCACCTTCAAAACCTAAGTCTTCGTCTGATTCCAGCATTTGATCAACTAATGCAGGTGGAATGTACTGACCAAATTGATCGCGAAGGTGTTTTTTGCCTTGAGATTCAAAAATGAAACCATAGGCAAGGTTAGATATTCCCAATATGACGACCATTAGAAACGGGCTGGCAATGGCAACAACAAAGTTATATTCACTCCATAGCCAAATATTAAATCCGAGTAAGCTCGATGCACTGCCAATGAAAAGTAAAATTGAATATAAAGGACTTAAAAATGGCAGTAGTATGGCAAGGATGAGACCCAATACTAGCGTGATAACAAAGTTAAGCCCTTGTGCCCACTCAGGCTCTTCAGGGAAGGTAAGTGGTATGAAAGTATCATCTTGAGAAACACCTGAAACTTCACTGGAATCAATAATACCCGCCGCAATGCTGGCATGAACCTCCACGCCTGGATAAATTTTGTTAACAGGTGTGGCTTTTAAGTCGTTGAGTCCTGTTGCCGTTGCACCAATAAAGGCAATGGTACTTTCAAGGGATGCAAGTTTTTCAGGATCAATATTATCATTAAGGATGTCTGTGGCAGGAAAATAATTAAAACTATAAGCTGGCCCTCTAAAAGGGACCAATACTGCGCCAACACCACTTGTTGGGACTTCAACGACATCGAGAGATAAATATTCCATGGCATCGACGCCACCAATGTTGGCCGTTTTAATCGTGACATTATCACTAGCATAGAATAAGCGAACCGCCTCGAGTGACAGGGATGGGTAAAAATTACCTTTGTATTCGTAAATTAAGCTAGCACGTCGTATCACCCCATCATCATCAGGCACGACAGAAAGAAAGCCACCAAAATTTGCAACACTTTGTAATATATCTAAATTAGCAAGAAAGCCTTCTTGGTTAGCTACTAAGGTATTGGTTAGCTCTTCACGATTAGTGACATTCAAAGGCGTACCAATAACACCATATTCTTCACTGTCATTAATAAAGGCATAGCCAAGCACGATGTCTTTATCCAGCATGCTGGTGGCTAAGGCAACATCGCCATCAATTTGATCTGCAATATTGATTAAGGTGTCAGTGACGATTTGATTAACTTTGACACCATCAAGAATATCAAGAATGGTAATAGCGGGGTTGGCTTCAGGTTCAGAAAAGATAATATCGAAGACGGTGACAATGACACCTGCATCGGTTAATTTTTGGGTGAGGCGAGCGAGTTTTTCTCGTGGCCAAGGCCAACGTCCCTCTTCAGAAAGTGATTTATCATCGATATCAATAATGACGATATTTTCATGAGGTACAGGATTTTCGGGTAATGTGAATTGTAAACGTAAGTCGTAAGCAATCCATTCCATGCGGTCACGTAGCTTTTCGATAAAGGGATTATCAGAAAGTTGGAAAACAAGAGAAAAGGCAACTAAACCGATACCAATGGTGATCGGAATAACATGTCTTCGCAATTGAGCGTTAGTCATAGGTTTATGATTATAATAGATATATTAAGGCTTACTCTAACAGTCGAGCAGGTATTTTGAAAGTGAGTATTAGAAAAGAGTATTAAGTTGTTGGTCGTATAGTTGATTGAGGGCTGAATTAAGCTGTTGTTCGAATTTTATTTTATATTGAAGGTAATTGATGGTCTGTGGTCTCTTTTCGGTTTCGACATCATCAGTTTGGAAAGGTAAGTCAATATCGCTGATATAGAGTGGATAATTAGATTTACCAATACGAAGAGAAAGAATGTGTTCAGCAAGTTGTTTAAATACATCATCACCATATTGTAAGGAAGTAAATTCCCGATCGTTACAAAATATGTGGTACTGATTCTGTTGGTTAATGATTTCAATAATAACCGTAACATCAACTGGATTTATTGGAATCTGCATATGATCGATATAGTGAGGTTTTATGTCCCAATGGCGGAGTATTTTCCGAAGCGTAAAGAACCGCACTTTTAATGCCTGAGATTTATCTTGATCAAGACAAAGGCTATTGATGCGTTGTGTAATGGCATAAAAGAAAGAATCATAATGTGCCATAATCGTATCAAGATTATAAAATGCTTGTTTAGTATGAAATAGAGCACCCTGTTCATCTAAAATAGTAATATTAGCAATATTTCCTTCAACGTTAACATAAACGTCAATTTGCCCCTGCTGATGTGCAGTATAAATATCAGGCAAGTAATGGTCTTGTAGTGTCAGTTCATCGAAAACAACTGATAAATAAATATTTTCTCCTTGACCTAAGCGATCTAATAATTCTGAATGATTCCCTACACGACTGTAATTAACTACGGGTTTAGATTTTAGAGAACTATCACGTTGTAAAAGATAGTAATTGTCTTCAACACCAATAATGTAACGCGAGTATGTAACATTATCACTACGATGAAAAAATCGAATAACTGAATTGAAAATAGACTCAACACGCTGAGCCACTGTTTGGTTGAGTGTTGATGAAAAGCTATAGGCACTAATAATAGGTAATATTACATTATTACTAACACTCGACATTTGAATATTTTTGCACAAGCATTCCATGACCTCATTAATGCCAGAGTAGCTGCGTGAAAATACTTCTTGCCATGTATTGATGGACACTTGATCAATACTCAAAACAAGATTATCAAGTAGGCCGCTGTAGCTAAGTGCATTAGTTCTGTTGCTAACAATTTGTCTATCATCGCGGTTATGTATTGACATCGGATCAATGCCAACATTAATAAACAACATAGTTCTTATAGAGTGGCTAGCTTTGCTAAATAGTTTTGTATTAGATTTTGGTAATCCACCACGAGGGAATTGTTGATCGAGTGAAGATAGTATTTGTTTTACTTCACGAAGAGGTATTGTATTTTCAGACGATTGAATAAAAAGCGAGGTGCCATGACCTATTAAGTGATTAAAGTGGCACCAGCAAATAAGTTCAATGATACTGCGGCTCTGACGTAGCGGGCTATTACGGTGTCGGTCTTGATTATTAACCTTGCCACGATAAAGTAACCAACTAGTATCATTTTCTAGAAAGGTAAGCTGTTCTTCAATTAAGTTAGGTGATATGCCAGGGTTAACAATATCGATTTTACCTGCCTTACGTTCAAAGGCAGCATACAGTTTACGACCAAGTATTGTCATATCACGTTGGTCGATATTAGTTTCTTGTGTGTATTGGTTTGCAAATCCGGATAGTAGTTTATAGCTGCGAGTTAGTTCATCAACCAGTTTTTTGCGTTCATCTAAAACACGATGTATTTTCCATGTTTGACGTGAATCGAGCATAAGTAGGTGAGCATCATCCCAATCCCATTGATTAACGAGATTCTTTAACATGGAAGGTCGTAATTCTTTTTCGTTATGTGTCTTACTTAGTTGAATATCAACTTTAAAGTAAAAACAGCGCCTTGCTAGTTCTAAGCGTTGCGGTTCATTACGTGAGGTAAGGTATTCCTCCACTTTATGACACATCATTAGATAAGGATCTATTTCAACAAGATCGGTAACATTGTTATAAATAAATTTTTTAAGACGTAAACATAAAAGCTCAATATGGGGGAATTCGTTAGCATACGATTCCATTAATAGTATTTTTAAAACAGATTTATAAGGTGAATCAATACCTTTGTATATTTGCCAAAGTGAAGCACCAAAGAATTCTTCAGCAGGAATATTATTAAGCCCCCCAAAATCAATAATTTCAAACTCACGAACTTTATTTTTTTTGATTAGCTCTTTTGCATAATTGTCATAATCAGTTTCATGTTCAGGAGGAACGAGCCACCAAAGCGGGTAGCGTCCAGCAAGATAAACACCCGTCCTGTAAAACTCTTCAAGTAATAAGTGATGTTGTGCGGTACCACTGTGGTCACTATTCATATTACCGTGTTCATGTTTTTTGAAGCGATGTTCATCCATTAGAAAGAAATGTACTTCTAATTCTAAAGAGGCACACCATTTACTAATTGCACTCGCCTTTTCAGTAAGAAGCTGTATATCAGTTTCGGCCATGTCAGGACGATGGCATAACCAGATATCGAAATCGCTTTGATCTGTATGCGCTATGGTTCCGCTGCTACCGGTTAAAAAAATTGAATAAATATTGTAGCGAGATAGTGCACGTTTGCTGTGCTTAAATTTTTTGTTAATTAATTTTGCTGCATCAAGGCTGCTCTTGAGGGGTTTGTAATTACTGATACCAACCGGTGTATCATCTGATATATAGCCAGGTAGGCTTTCATCATTGATATGAAATAATAGGGGTAGCAATGTAAGAAAATCACGTTGCCGCCAGCGCAATGATTGATTTATGCGGTTAACGCGATCTTTATTCAGCGCAATAAAACGTCGCTTAATGCTCGTGGTATCAATGTTAGTTTGTTTCGTCATCTGACTATATATCGACTTATAAGGAGAAAGATAAAGTGAAAGGAGCAAAGTGTGGGGCGAAAGCGTCAAATAGTGGACAGTTTTTAATAATGAATGTTTATAACTAGTTGTTTTATATGGTTTTGATAAAGTAGTAGCGACTGTTACTAAAGAAATTATGGACTTAGACGATATAACTTAACAGATTGAAAAAATATGATGATAGAAAGGGTGAGGCGAGAGCATGGCAGATCCGGTAGATACGATTTGGATGACCGAGTTGTTTAAAGCTAGTCCAGTTGGCATGGTTTTATTTGATGGTGACGGACGAGTAGCGTGGGCGAATGACAAGATGCAGGCAATGACTAATTTGTCGTTTAATCAGTTAATTGGGTTAGACAGAGATAGTGCGAAAAGTTTTCAATTAGTAGATTTGTTTGCAATGCCTGAAAAACTAGAAATAAAATACCGTACAAATCAGGTACCTCGATATTTGAGCTGTGATTATAAAATATTAAAGTCGTCTTCAGGTGCAGAGGTTAATGCAGGTTATTATACGGATATTACGGAAGTATGTTTATTACAACAACGAGTTGAAAGACTCATTCTCACAGATGAAATGACAGGGGCATTGAATCAACGAGGTTTAACACGAGATTTAGAGCCATTGATATCTCGTAGTCGACGTTATGATAATCCTTTGTCATTAATTCAATTTGAATTTGATTGTTCAGTAAGTGAAGATATTGAAAGAACTATGCTACAACTTTGTCGCGGTATTCGTTCTGAGTTACGTTGGGCAGATTTAATTTGTCGTTACAGCGAAGATAACTTCTTATTAGTCCTACCTGAAACGGCTATAGATGCGGCGCATAAGTTAGCAGGCAAATTAATTGAACATCTTCAATCGTTCTTCGGCACAGAAATGCCTACATGTTTCAGCACAGTGGCTGAATGGGAACGGGGTAATGACGTTAAAATGCTATTAGAAAGAATGGAAAATGGAATGACAATAGCACGAGAGAACACCAATGCCTGTGTAGTTGCTGCTTAATTAGTTTTTATCGTATTCACTGGCACGGCGGGCATCGCCGCGTACTTTTTCAATTGGATAGCGTTGCTTATTAATTTCAATTTTTTTCCATGCAGATTCAATTAAATCAATATCGAGTCGTTCAGCTGTACGAATTAAGTAAATAAGAATATCGGCAAGCTCAAGTGCCACAGCATCTTTTTTATTCGCATCAATATTTTTACTTTGTTCTTCCGTGAGCCATTGAAAATGTTCCACTAATTCAGCGGCTTCAGCAATGAGCGCCATAGAAAGATTTTTAGGCGAATGAAATTGTTCCCAATCACGTTGGCGCGCAAAATCAGCGAGGGTATCGCTTAATGCACTTAAACTACCCTCAGCTTTTTTCATTTGCTTAACCTTTGTTTCGCACGAGCGACCGCTTCACGTACTTGATTAGGCGCAGTGCCACCAAAGTGGTCACGTGCTGCGACGGAACCTTCTAAGGTCAGTACGCTATATACATCATCGTCAATCACATCACTAAATTGTTGCAGCTCTTCTAACGTGCAATCAGGTAAGTCTTTATCGTGTTCGATACAAAAACGTACTGAAAGACCCACGATCTCGTGGGCATCACGGAAGGCGACGCCCTTGCGTACAAGGTAGTCGGCTAAATCGGTCGCGGTTGAAAAGCCTCTTGCTGCGGCCTCCAACATAACTTCTTTTTTAACCTGCAAGCCTTTTAGCATATCAGCGTAAAGCCGTACCGAAGCTAATAAAGTATCGACAGTATCAAATAAGGGCTCTTTATCTTCCTGATTGTCTTTGTTGTAGGCAAGCGGTTGTGATTTCATAATAGTTAATAGTGAAATCAAATTACCATAGACACGACCAGACTTCCCGCGGACTAATTCAGGCACATCAGGATTTTTCTTTTGCGGCATAATGGAAGAACCGGTGCAGAAACTGTCACCGAGATCGACAAAGTTAAATTGTGCGGATGACCAAAGAACCAACTCCTCAGAGAAGCGTGAAAGGTGCATCATTAATAAAGTGCCGTGGGCACAATACTCAATCGCAAAATCGCGATCACTTACTGCATCTAAAGAATTTTCAGCCACGGCATCAAAATCAAGCAGTTTTGCTGTAAAGGCTCTATCAATTGGGTAACTGGTGCCGGCTAAGGCGGCCGCCCCAAGAGGTAGTACATTGATCCGTTTCCGCGCATCAATGAAACGCTGCCGATCCCGCTCAATCATCTCAAACCACGCCATCATATGGTGACCAAAGGTAACCGGTTGAGCGGTCTGTAAATGCGTAAAGCCAGGCATAATAGTGTCGGCTTCTCTTTCGGCAAGATTCACTAAGACTTTTTGTAAAGAAGCCAGCCCGTCGCAGAGCAGATCCACTTCTTCACGCAGGAATAAGCGGATATCGGTGGCGACTTGGTCGTTTCTAGACCGACCCGTGTGTAATTTTTTGCCAACTGCGCCGATTCTATCGGTGAGCCGCGCTTCGATATTCATGTGCACATCTTCCAGTGACACAGACCAAGCAAAATCACCCCGCTCGATATCAAGCTGGATGTCTTCTAGACCTTTAATGATCTGCTTCGCTTCGTTTTCTGTCAGTACGCCAATATGCGCAAGCATGGTGGCATGCGCCTTTGAGCCAGTAATATCGTGCTGATAAAGCCGTTTATCGAAATCAATCGAGGCGGTATATTGCTCAACAAATTCATTAGTGGCGGCGGTAAACCGCCCACCCCAAGGTTTTTTATCTTGATTGCTCATAGTCACTGTCATTTCAATGATTTACATTGCGCGAAGTATAGACGATTTCTGCCAACGGGTGGACTGTTGAGTGATGAAAAGACTGCTAAACTTGAGAGAATAAGATTGTAAGCATAATTACGATTATCGTTTAGGTATTTAATGAAGCGAATAAATATAAAATCATCCGTGCAATTCTCGCCACCAGCGCCGTTGGATGGCTTATTTTTACCCGATTTGTGCAGTATTCGTATTCTATTAGTGGTGATCGTTATCACGGAGATGTTGGCGTTTGTTTTAACCCTTGCCGGCAGTACACCGGGGCTTGGATGGCAAAACTTAGGATTAATTTCATTGTTTGTACAATGGGTAGCATTGTTGAGTGTATTGCTGTTGTGTGTGAGTCGTCGCTGGTTAGCAAAATTTAATAATCAGCAGGCAGGATTGATTAGTTTTTTATTGATAAATCTTATTACCTTAGGGGTGACAGAAGTTTGTTTTAATTATGTGGTACTGCCAGGAATTGATCGAAGCGCGACGGCGCATCTTGATCTGCTATTGCGTAATCTTGGTATTAGCGTGATTGTGTCATTACTGACATTACGTTATTTCTATTTACAATATCAATCCAATAAATCCATGCTGGCTGAAAACACCTCGCGCATAGAAGCATTACAAGCGCGAATTAGACCGCATTTTTTATTTAATAGTATGAATATTATTGCGAGTTTGACGCGATCAGACCCAAAATTAGCAGAGCAAGCGGTTGAAAACTTATCGCAGGTCTTTAGAGCCAGTTTATCAGACACAAAAAAACAAATATCATTGCAGGAGGAAACATCTATTTGTAAAAGTTATTTGCAAATAGAAAAACTTCGTTTAGGTGAAAGGCTAACGGTCGATTGGGAAATTGATAGCGATGTTGAAAAATATATGATACCGCCCTTATTATTGCAACCCTTGATAGAAAATGCAGTGATACATGGTATTGAACCATTAACTGAAGGTGGAACAATTAAAATTAGCGCGCAACATCAGGTTGGAAACAACAATCTCGAGTTAACTGTAACAAATCCATGTGATGATATAAACGGGGATTGCAAATCATCAAATAAAGGCAATCAGATTGCATTGGATAATATTGATCAGCGTTTAAAGGCTTTGTATGAAGGAGAATCACATTTAGTTGTTGAGCAAAAAAATAATCAATATGTCGCGACGATCAATATCCCTATTCATATGTTAGGTGATGTATAACAATGAATATTCTCGTTGTTGATGATGAGTTTTTAGCGCGTGAACGATTATGTTCTATATTAAAAGAACTTGATCGTGGTTACAATGTAGTCGGTGAAGCCAAGAATGGCAAGCAAGCTATTGAGCAAGTTATTAACTTGCAACCTGATATTATTTTATTAGACATAAAAATGCCGGGCATGAATGGCCTGGAAGTTGCGCACCATTTATTAAAACAAGATACTCCTCCCGCTATTATTTTTACGACCGCCTACGATGAACATGCACTCGCGGCATTTGATGCACAAGCTATTGCCTATTTGCTTAAACCTATTCAAACAGAGCAGTTAGAACGAAGTTTGCAAACAGCAAAAAAATTACGACAAGGTCAGTTGCACCATTTACATACAGAAACTGAAAATCAACGGCATTTTATTAGTGTGAAAGTAAGAGGTAATTTACAATTGATTCCAGTGAAGGGTGTAAGTTATTTTCGTGCCGATCAAAAATACATTGAAATGCGACATGCGGCTGGTGTGGCATTGATTGATGAATCGCTTAAGTCTTTAGAAGAAGAATTTTCAGAACAATTTGTTCGCATTCACCGTAACGCGATTGTGGCACTTGATTCGGTGATAGGCATTGAGCGAGATAGTCTAGGTCGGAGTTATGTACGACTAAACGGATGTGATGAAAAGCTCAATGTTAGTCGTCGTCATGTTACAGATTTACGGCGTTTATTAAAATCACGCGGTTGATTCAGTTTGCGTCAGTCAGCTCGTGACCATTGCGCAGTTGAAGCAAGGAGTTATTAATCGCATCATCAAGATAGCCGCCATAGAAATCAACGGTGGTTACGCCTACCATTTTTTGAACTAGCTCGTTGCCTTGTGGGTCGACAAAAATGAGTGTTGGGGTAAGCTGTATGTTATAACGTTGCGCTAAGTCTTCCGGATCAATTTTCTTGCCATCAATATCAATAACGTCATCTCCAGAATCTAATTCCAGCACTCGGACAATGACTTTGTTGGTATAGTCACCACTGATTTTCATGGGCTTGAGAAATTCTTCTTTGATAATCGTGCAGAATCCACAGTAACTAGCTGAAAACATGAGTAAAATAGGAAGATGCTTATTTTTTGCTTCGACGCTATCAGCCTTAAAGTCGACCAGATCAGTTAATTCCACTTCAGCCGCGTGGGCAGTGGAAACAAGCAATAGGCTTATTAGCCCAATCAAGAAATTTCTCATCATTGTAATATTCATAAAAATACGCTCAAAACAGATACTTATTATAGCCTGAGACAGTGCGGATGGCGTAAAATATCCCCAGAATTCAGGTATTCTTATAAAAGAATTAACATTTCACTCGGCGCTATGCCATTGGATTTATAAAAAATGTCGAAAAATCAGTTACGTATTGCCACACGCAAGAGCCCCTTAGCAATGTGGCAGGCAGAGCATGTTGCGGCTCGGTTACTTGGAGCTCATCCAGGGCTTGAGATCGAGCTTGTCACCTTCACAACACAAGGCGATAAAATACTGGATACGCCATTAGCGAAAATTGGTGGTAAAGGCCTGTTTGTGAAGGAATTAGAGCGGGCGATGCTCGATGGCGATGCAGATATTGCGGTTCACTCTATGAAAGATGTTCCCGTCGATTTACCCAAAGGACTGTATTTACCGGTTATTTTACAGCGTGAAGACCCACGTGATGCCTTTGTATCGAATAACTATAAAGATTTTAATGATCTGCCACTGGGTGCACGTCTAGGAACATCCAGCCTGCGCCGCCAGTGCCAATTGAAAGAAGCACGACCTGATCTGGAGATTTTAGATTTGCGCGGTAATGTGAATACACGCTTGGCTAAACTTGATGCCGGTAATTACGATGCCATTATCCTTGCTTGTGCGGGATTAAAGCGGCTTGGTTTCGATGATCGGATTCGCGCGTCCATGAGTCCAGAAACAAGCTTACCGGCAATTGGTCAAGGTGCTATCGGCATTGAATGTAGAAATGACGATGCCAATACCAATAATTTAATTGCCGTGTTGGATGATGCCGAAACACATATTTGTGTGGATGCAGAGCGTGCCATGAATGCTCGTTTAGGTGGCGGTTGTCAGGTGCCGATTGCCGGTTTTGCTGAGCTCAAGGATGAACAATTACAACTACGTGGTTTAGTCGGTCGTGTTGATGGTAGCGAAATTTTACGCAGTGCTATTTTTGGGCAGCTTTCAGAGGCGGTATCAATGGGTACAGCACTCGCAGAAGAATTATTAGCGCGTGGTGCTGATACTATTTTGGAGGCACTTTACGCCGAAAACACATGAGCCACGGATTGCATAATAAACGAGTGTTAGTCACGCGCCCTAGCGAGCAGTCGCAGACATTGAGTGCGATGATAGAGGAAGCAGGCGGTATCGCAATTAGTATGCCATTGCTGGAAATTGTGCCAAGCGTTGATGCAGAATCAAAGCAACGCTGCCAATTTATATCTGGTTATGATTGGGTGATTTTTATTAGTCAGAATGCTGTTAGGCACGCCCTGTCATTATTACCATCTAATAAGTGGACAGAAAACACGGCGATTGCAGCGATTGGTCGCAGCACCACCAATGCATTACATCAGGCAGGATTTCCGGTTGATGTTCAGCCTGAAGAAAACATGAATAGTGAAGGTCTATTGCAAGCATTAGCCGATAAGTCTTTGGCAGATAATAAAATACTTATTGTTCGTGGTGTGGGCGGTCGAGAAGTATTGGCAGAAGGTTTACGTGAGCGGCAAGCACTCGTCGATTACGCAGAAGTTTATCGTCGCCGTTGTCCCGATATTAATTCACAGCAGCTCAATCAGATTTTGAACGATGGAATAGATGTGATAACTATTGCCAGTGGCGAGACATTACGAAACCTTGCGTCTATTATTGAGCTAGGGATATTAAATACGTCGCAGCGAGATCAGTTAAAAGCTTGTGCTTTAGTCGTTACAAGTGAACGAATTAAAAAAATAGCAAACGAATTAGGATTTTCAGCCAATATCACGGTGGCTAAAGAGCCGGATAATGCAGGGCTGATTAAAGCGACTCAAGAGAGTGTAGTGGAGACAATGAATGAGTGACAATAAGAATGAGATAGACGCAGAAGAAGAAGTGATAGTCGTTGAGGAAATGGATGATATAGTAAAAGAAAAGTCGTCTTTTCCAATATTACCCATCATTGTTGTTATTAGTTTATTGCTTGCCATTCTATCTGCCGCTGGATTAGGCGTAAGCTGGTTTAAAAATGAACAGCAGCAATTAGAGAAAACACAATCTATCCAGTCACTAAAGAATACCGTGGCAGCGCTACAACAAGCCCAACAAGTGAATAAAAATGTTTCAACGGCAATGCAAGCATCGTTGAATAAACAGCAACAAGAAATCGCAAAACAATTAACCCAAATTACAGAAAAATTAGGGCGCAATCGTCATGATTGGGCCGTTGCAGAAATTCGTTACACATTGCGCCAAGCTAATATGCGCTTACAGTTGTTTAAGGATAAAGCCACGGCATTAGTCGCATTGAAAATAGCCGATACGCAGTTGGCTAAATTGGCTGATCCCGCATTACATAAATTGCGCGCTATCGTGAACAACGAAATCGCAGCGTTACGTTCGGTTAAAGAAATCGATCTTGAAGGGGTGAGTTTGAAATTATCCGCCTTAGCCGAACAAGTAGAAAATCTTGAAGTCAGTGTCACAGGGCGTAGCAAAACAAGTAACCCAACTAATTTTCCGGCAGTGAGCAGTGACAGTAATTTGGCTGCGTGGCAAAAACATGCGGATGCGGTTTGGTCTGAATTAAAAACCTTGGTCACGATTCGCCGTACTGATAAAAAGATCCTGCCATTACTCAGCGAACAGGAATCACAACAATTAAGACAGGCATTAGGCTTAAAAATTGAAATAACGCGATTGGCATTACTGCAACAAAATACGTCATTATTTCGTGCCAGCCTCAAAGCGGCGAATGATTGGCTTGAAGAATACTTTAATGCTGATCAGGCTGCGGTTGTCGCCATTACAAAAGAATTAAAATCACTCATGAAGTTACAATTGGAGCCTGAATATCCTGACATTAGTGGTTCACTGGCGATGCTCGAACAATCTTCAGGGGGTAAAGTACCAAAGGTAATCGCTATCTCAAAAGATAAAAACAAGAAGACGCTAAAAGCTAAAAAAATAATGCCTAAAAAAGTGCCAAGTAATAAAGAGAAACCAGCACAATGAGTTGGTTAGTAAAAGTGTTATTGATCATATTGGTAGCTGTAGTATTGAGTCTGTTAGCCATTGAAGATACCGGTTATGTGTTAATTTCTCGTGCTCCCTGGGTCATCGAATTAAGCCTAACTTTCTTCGTGGTGGTGATCGCATTAGGTTTCATTGTTCTGTATGGCATATTACGATTTATCGCCAATACATGGCATGTTGGTGAACGGCTTCGCGAATGGCGAATACAACGCCGTCAAAAACTATCACGTCAAAGCCTGAATCAGGGCTTACTTGAATTAGCCCAACGTAACTGGAAGAAGGC
Source organism: uncultured Granulosicoccaceae bacterium (assembly GCA_964542925.1). Lineage (GTDB taxonomy): Bacteria > Pseudomonadota > Gammaproteobacteria > AKS1 > AKS1 > Sulfuriflexus. Next base: position 36,233 of record CAZIWG010000012.1, read on the forward strand.
AGAAAAATTATTATTAAAGCATGTCGACGACAGTGAATCACCGTTATTAAATTATTTAGCCGCTGCCAGTGCTGCGCAAGAACAAGGTCAAGACAAGCACCGAGATGATTACCTTTCCCTAGCCCATGACAGTATGCCAGGTTCTGATGTGGCAGTAGGATTGACGCAAGCCGATTTGCAATTACGCCATGGGCAACTAGAACAGGCCTTAGCAACCTTAATGCACTGTCGTACCATCGCACCTAAACACCCACATGTTCTGAAATTGTTGTTAAAAATCTATGTAGAATTACAAGACTGGGATCAGTTGTATGAACTGTTACCAGAGGTAAGAAAGAAGAAATTACTCTCTGATGATGAACAGGTAAAACTTGAATCAACGGTGTATACCGAACTGATTAAACGACAAACAGATATTAATGAAATAAAAAAATGCTGGTCACAAGCACCTAAAAGTATTCGTAGTAACACAGCGTTGTTAAAACAATATGTGAGTCGATTGTTATCGTACAATGAAGATGATGAAGTTATTGAATTATTACATAAGCAGCTTGGAAAAATGTGGGATACAGAGCTTGTAAAATATTACGCGCAAGCACAAGGAACAGATAAAGCTAAACAACTGGCTTGGGCAGAGCAGTGGCAAACTGATCATAAAGAGGATCATGTTTTACTCGATGTGCTGGCACGACTTGCGGTGAGAAATGAATTATGGGGTAAAGCCCGTGCTTGGTTTGAGGCCAGTCTAGGTGTTTTTCCTACCACCACCACTTATCGTGCTTTGGGTGAATTATTGGAACAATTGGATGAATCACAACAAGCGGCAGACTGTTACCGAAAAGGTTTAATGCTGTTAGAACAGTAAACCGTTATTTTTTATCTCGGGCGTATTCGAACGAGTCAGAGAAATAATGTTCAGGTGATAAGCCTCGGGTACGGAAATTGTCAAAACCAGCATTCACCATTTGTGGTGGCCCTCCCGCATAAATATCAAACATCGAGAGATCATCAAAATCAGCCATGATGGTATCGTGCACGTAACCGGTTCTACCCTGCCAGTTATCTTTATCGGCTAGGTCGGAAAGCACGGGTGTAAATTTGATGTGTGAATGTTGCTCTGCCCATTGTTGCGCCAGATCTTGATCATAAAGATCGCGTAGTGCGCGAGCGCCCCAATACAAATGAATCGGACGTTGTAGTCCAATATGCAGGCTATGTTCAATTAAGCCTTTTACGGGTGCGAAGCCTGTGCCACCTGCCATAAAGATAATGGGTCGATCAGTGTCTTCGCGTAAATAAAATGTGCCGAGTGGGCCCTCAATACGCAGCATGGCTTTTTCTGGCATATTGCCAAAGGCATATTCAGCGAACTCACCCCCTTCTACATAGCGGACATGCAGCTCGATGTGATCACCATTATGCGGAGCATTGGCAATTGAGTAACTGCGGCGGTGGCCATCTTTTAAAATAAAATCAATATACTGACCTGCTAGAAAATGAAATTTAATTTTCCCCGGCAGGGTTAAAATAATCCGCATCACATCATGGCTAAGTTGTTCACTCGATGACACGCGACACGGCATCTTACGAATAGGAATACCGGCAATTGCATCGGCAATATTGGCTTCAAGGCGTAAGTCACTGCTGGGTTGAGCTTGGCATAATAAGGCAAGCCCTTCTTGAACATCGGCATCAGACAGAGCTTCGGGGCGATCATCGTGATACGTTACCGAACCTTCTAAAAGACGCGCCTTACAGGCACCACAAAGCCCATCACGGCAGCTATAAGCAAGTGGAATATCTTGACGCATCGCTGCATCAAGCACGGATTCACTATCAGAGACTTCAAACGAAGTGCCCTCGGGTTCGACAATAACTGAAAATTTCATGACAATGGTTACTTGGATTCCGTAAAAGCCTGACTGGAAAGCTCGGGATTATCCCTGATTTTGAGAGTGAAGTGAAACAAATGCATGCAATAACGATTATAGGTTGTGGTGACATTGGCAGACGCGTTGCCAAATTGGCTCAGAAAGCATCGATAAGGGTGCGAGGCTTGGTATTGAGTGACATATCGGTGCAGATGTTAGAGGATCTTGATATAGAGCCAATTCAAGCCGATTTAGATGAGCCAGATATACCTATAAACATCAAATATGCAGGCAATATTGTGTTTTACTTCGCTCCGCCACCACGGTGTGGCACGCAAGACACGCGTATGCGCCACTGGTTAGCCAGTATTGAAGCCGATAACGTGCCGGCAAAGCTAGTCTTGATTAGCACCACCGCCGTCTATGGTGATAGCAGTGGTGATTGGATTAACGAACAGTCAGCCACCCTGCCAAGCACGGAACGAGGTATACGGCGCTTAGATGCCGAACAACAATTATCGCAATGGTCGCAAAGCAAGCAAGTGCCCTATGTTATTCTTCGCGTCCCCGGTATTTATGGTGTAGGTCGGTTACCGCGCGAACGCCTAGAAAAAGACTTACCAGTGTTAAATGAATCTGAATGTGGTTACACCAATCGTATTCATTCAGATGATTTAGCCATGATTTGTACAGTGGCTGCAGAGAAAGCTAAGAATGGAGAAATATTTAATGTCTCCGATGGACATCCCAGCACCATGACAGATTGGTTTAATCAGGTTGCCGATTTTTTGCAGCTTCCCAGACCACCACAAATTTCGATGCAACAAGCAGAGCAAACCATGTCTGCGGGGATGTTGTCTTACTTAAAAGAATCACGCCGTATAGATAATACTAAATTGCTTGAGGAGCTAGAAATCACTTTGCAATATGAGACAATTCAAAAAGGTATTCTTGCCAGTGACTAAAGTGTATTTAGGTAACAAGAAATTTACGTTTTTGTCGCTTCACGAGTGTTTGCAGTTTACGCAGATCGTAATCAGATAAATCCAGCGCAGATTGCACCCACAATTCAATGTTGAGAACTAGTTGATCATAAATATCATGAAATTGTTGAATTTTTAATTCGCGTAGTGCCTGATTGGCGGTTTCATTATGAAGCCTGGCGTCAATGAATTTTATGGTTTCTCTTTTGGCTTCATGTGTCTCGGCTAAAGAATATATAGCACCATAATTCGCTAATTCTTCAGCAGAATAGCGTTTGCCAGTACAAACGGCTCGGTCAGCCTCTATGCTGCCGACTAATCTAGAAAGTAATGCAAAACCACCCATTCCGGGGAAAAGTCCAAACAATGTTTCTGGAAAAGAAAATTGAGTGTTACGTTCAGCAACAATGTACTGGCAGGCTAATGCCATTTCAAAACCGCCACCTAAGGCATCCCCCGCAATACTGGCAATGGTTGTAATTTTACGTTTACCACCATAGATGGCCCAATAAATAAGATCGATACATTTTGTGGCATATTCCATAAGTTTTTCGCGATCGCGTGACGTAACCAATTCGGCAAAATATTGTAAATCGCCACCAGTGCTATAAATATCCGGGTGCTCAGATTTAACAACAAGATATTTAATATCGTTTGGATGGTTATTACTAGGTGAACCATATTTATCAATACGTTGAAATAGGTCTAAAAATTCATTTAGCATGCTTAAGGTGACGCATTGCCGATAGTTAGGTTTCATGCTGACCCAAAGAGTGGGATCGTCGGGGCGATAGGTAACGATAAGCTCTTTGTATTTCATGACTAACTCCATGAGCAGAATTAACTTTAATAAGTAATCGTTAGTCTTTCATAAAACAAGAGAAAATAAAATAAACCGTACTGATGGAAGGGTATAGAGAGAATATTGTATGCGTAGTTAGATTAGATCAAGGTGATTAAATATCTTTAAGTTCGTTGAGAGTTCAGCATGCCGGTAATTGTTTCCAGTGTTTAATTCCTTTTTCATTTAACTTTCCATATTTTCTTAAATGATTTTGACGCTGATATATTTTCATTTGTACTAAGGTTGTCGCTCGGTGTACATGTAAAAATATACTTGTTTTCATTAATTTAAGTCTAACTATAAGTAGTGGATCTAAAAGACAATTCGTAACCGGCTTTTTAGGTCGTATAAAAATATATTTTAAATTTTTGTTTCATAAAATCAAGTATTTAATGATTTCCGTGGTTTGTTATTAGACCTAAAAGAGCCTACGCAACACTCCTTTTACTATTTAACCAGCGAGTCAGAGATTTCCATTGGTCTATATCCTGTTGCACCGCTGAAGGTGCCATTTCAAAAATACTGAGGCCACGTTCTGCAGAGCGAATATAGTTTTGGGTATCACGCAAGGTGGCGATGCGTGGAATTTTTAAGCGTTTTAAGAATTTCTCAAGGCTGTGAAAGATGAGGGTATTTTCTTTTACGCGGTTTGCAACTACGGCGAGTTTGACTTCGTCACGGTTAACCTTGCCGACCAGTAATAATTCTTGAATAAAGTGGGCGGCGGCGCGCATGTCGATGGGTGAGGGCAATACGGGAATAACCAGTGATTCGGCACGGCGAACTAAGGCGGTGAGTGTTTTGCCGTGTACGGCGGCGGGTACATCGAGTATAAGAATATCGATATTTCGAGGCGAGCGAAATGAGCCATCGGCCGCATCAATGCCAAGTATTTCCGAGCGGTTTTCAGGGCGTACTTTTAGCCAATCGAGGCTGGAGCCTTGTGGGTCAAAATCAGCAATCGCAACTGTGTTGCCTTTGTTGGCGTAGAAACCAGCGAGATTAGTGGCGAGGGTGGTTTTACCACAGCCGCCTTTGGCATTAATGACCATGATGGTACGCATGGCGAACTCCTGATTATTATTTTGCTTTTACAAAAGGTCGGCAAACAGTGTAACGCAGTGCGTTTTATAGATAAACGCCGTTCTACAAGATTTGTTGTTTATTGTGTAGAAACGCTGCTTCCAGCACTTGCGCTTTTTCTAGATAGAGCTGCTTTTTTATTACGCTGAGCTAATTTGTTTATTAGTTTATCCAGGCCACCACGTCTGATTTCACTCGCGAATGAGCTGCGGTAAGTGGTGGCTAGGCTAATACCTTCAACGGACAGGTCATAAATGAGCCAAGTAGAATCTTTAAGATACAGGCTATAGTTCACTGACACGGGGGGGCGGTTAGCAAGTTTGATTTCCATGCGAACGGTAACATCTTCCGGATCGGCGTTTCTGAAAGGAAGATAATTCACATTGTTGGCATGTGAAATGATTTGATCGGAAAACTCGACCATTGCGGTAACATAGGTACGTACTAAAAAATCACGAAATTCAGTACTAAAGCGTTCGCGTTGTTCTTTATTAGCTCGGCGCCAGTATTTTCCGAGTACTAACTGCCCAATACGATGAAAATCAATATGTGGAAGAACAATATTTTCAACTAAGTTGTAGGCGATATTAGGATCTTTTTTAATGTCGCCATTATGGGCTTTTAATTCGCCAAGTAACTTTTTAGTGTTGGTCACCACAAGATCTTGGGCGGCATTGGTTTTGTCTGCTAGCGCATAAACAGGTAGAGAAAATGAACTAACGACTAGTAACAGAATGAAATAAAACGATTTATTATTAATTTGAGACATAATGACCATCACTGTTGAATAGATATCCTTTCTATTTGTCCATTATATCAATGTTTAGTTCAGACCACAGCTCATCGATGCGGTTTTTTACAGAATCATCCATTTTAATTGCGCTGCCCCATTCTCTATCGGTTTCGCCTGGCCATTTATTAGTGGCATCGAAGCCCATTTTCGAGCCTAAGCCGGAGACGGGTGAAGCAAAGTCGAGGTAATCTATCGGTGTATTTTCAATAATAGTGGTGTCACGGGCAGGATCCATACGGGTAGTCATTGCCCAAATGACATCATTCCAGTCACGAACATTCACATCTTCATCGGTAACAATGATGAATTTGGTGTACATAAATTGGCGCAGGAATGACCATACACCAAACATTACGCGCTTGGCATGCCCAGCATATTGCTTTTTCATGCTCACGCACGCCATGCGGTAGGAGCAGCCTTCGGGTGGCAAATAGAAGTCGACAATTTCAGGAAATTGTTTTTGCAGAATGGGTACAAATACTTCATTCAGAGCGACCCCGAGAATGGCCGGTTCATCAGGCGGACGACCAGTGTAGGTGCTATGGTAAATCGGATCTTTTCGATGTGTGATGCGATCGATAGTAAAGACTGGGAAACGTTCCACTTCATTATAGTAACCGGTGTGATCACCAAACGGGCCTTCATCCGCCATGTCATCGGGATGGATATGCCCTTCTAGAACAAATTCAGCACTAGCGGGTACTTGTAGATCAGAACCAATACATTTCACTAATTCAGTTTTACTGCCACGCAATAGACCAGCAAAGGCGTATTCAGACAAGCTGTCAGGAACAGGAGTAACTGCTGCAAGGATCGTGGCGGGATCAGCGCCTAGCGCGACGGCAATGGGAAATGGTTTGCCAGGGTGTGCTTGTTGCCATTCGACAAAGTCGAGCGCGCCACCACGATGCGCTAGCCAGCGCATGATGACACGATTTTTACCAATGACTTGTTGTCGATAAATACCGATATTTTGGCGATCTTTAAGGGGCCCTTTGGTAATCACAAGCCCCCAGCTAATTAAAGGACCTGCATCACCCGGCCAGCAGGTCTGTATCGGTAATTGGCTAAGATCGACATCATCAGCTTCTATAATGATCTGTTGGCAGTTGGCTTTACTGACGAGTTTGGGTGCCATGTTTAGTACTTGTTTGAAGATAGGCAGTTTATCCCAGGCATCCTTCATGCCCTTGGGAGGATCAGGCTCTTTAAGCATAGCAAGCAATTTGCCGATCTCACGCAGTGCGGTGACTGATTCCTCTCCCATGCCGAGGGCAACGCGTTCTGGTGTACCGAATAAGTTACCTAAAACAGGAATAGTGCTGCCTTTGGGGTTTTCGAATAACAGTGCGGGGCCACCGGCGCGTAAAGTCCGATCACAAATCTCGGTCATTTCAAGATTGGGATCAATTTCCACATTGATGCGTTTTAGCTCACCACGCTTTTCAAGTAGCGCTATAAAATCGCGAAGGTCGTTGTATTTAAAAGATGCCATAGTTAATTAAATTCTAAAGCCGCCATGTCGTTTAAGGTTTCGCCAGTCAAGCCATTTTATACCTGCAATGAAACCACTTACCGCAAGGATAAGTGAACCGATGAGTAGCCATAAAAATTTCAGTGTAATGCCTTCGGCTTCAACAATGCTGGCTGAACTTGAAGGCAAGTTGAGTGCTGTACGTACTTGGTTAAGTGTAGCAATAAGTTGTTTGTTTTTTGCCTGAAGAATTTTAATTTCTTTATCCTTTGCTGCGGTGTTAGCTGGGTATGTTTTTAGTTTCACTGGTTTTTTCGTGGCGGGTGTTGGTACTGCTTTTTTCTTTTTTCGAAGCTCGATAATCGTTTGTTGGAATTCTTTGTTTTGTTTCACAGCAGCGGCATGTTGCTGAGATTTGTTTTGTAATTGTTTTTTAACCGCAGCAAGTTCTTTTTTAAACTGGTTAGATTTTTTTTGTAGATTATTAATTTTAGTGTTGAGTTTTTTAGTTTGTTCTACAGAATCATTTTTGGAATTAGATTTAGCCTCTGCTAATTGATTCTGGGTTGCTTCTAGTTCAGCTTGAGTAAGGTTTAACTGTTCGTTAATTTGTTTTTGTTGGTCAGTGAGATCAAGCACGATAAGTTGTGCGGGTTTGTGATTAATGAGATAAGAATTTTCTACCCAGCCTGTTGTTCCATCAGGACTACGTATTTTGGCATATTCACCGTTACGTTCTAGCACTTCAATGGGTGTACCGGTAGGTAGCGCCTTAATTAAAGTGCTTTCAGTATTGGGTTGCTCGTAAACGCCGACTAATACTTTGTCGGTAACGTAAAAGGTTTTTGCCTGCAAACTTGGCATGTGTAATAACAAACTAAGTATGATGATAACAAGCGTATTATTTTTCATTATTATTCCTTAGAATATAGACAATACTATGCGGCGATACCACTATGACGAAGCAATGCATCGATGCTTGGTTCTCTACCTCTGAATTGTACAAATAATTCCATGGCATTGTGTGAACCACCTTGTTCTAACACGCTGGTGAGAAAGCGTTGACCCATTTCAGAATCAAAGATACCAGTTTCTTCAAATGCAGAAAAGGCATCACTGGAAAGGACTTCTGCCCATTTGTAACTGTAATATCCTGCTGCATAACCACCTGAGAATATATGCGTAAAACTATTCGCAAAGCGATTAAAGGCAGGAGGAACAACCACCGATACTTTTTCTCGCACATCAGCAATAAGCGCTTGTATATCAGTTACTTTGCTTGGGTTAAATGCCATGTGCATTCTAAAATCAAATAATGCAAATTCTAATTGACGCACCATTTGCATACCAGATTGAAAATTCTTTGCGGCGTTAAGGCGTTCAAACATGTCATCAGGCAAATGTTCATCGGTTTTATAATGACGTGCGAACATACCAAGTGCTTGTTTTTGCCAGCACCAATTTTCCATAAACTGGCTGGGTAATTCTACCGCATCCCATTCCACACCATTGATGCCTGAAACGCCTAGATAATCAATTTTGGTCAGCATGTGTTGCAAACCATGACCAAATTCATGGAACAATGTAATGACTTCATCATGGGTAAATAAAGCCGGTTCGTTACCAACTGGTGGAGAAAAGTTACAAGTTAAATAAGCAACGGGAAGTTGCACTTGATTATCATGGCAGGTACGAACAATACATTCATCCATCCATGCGCCACCGCGTTTTTTATTGCGCGCATAAAGGTCTAGATAAAATTGTCCACGTGGATTGCCTTCACTGTCCTGAATTTCAAAAAAGCGTACATCTTTATGCCATGTGTCAATGTCATCACGTTCAATGACGTGCATACCGTAAAGTTTATTGATTACAGCAAACATGCCATCAAGCACACGATTTTCAGGAAAGTAAGGCTTTAACTCTTCTTGTGAAATGGCGTAACGATGTTCGCGCAATTTTTCACTGTAGTAGGCATTGTCCCAGGCTTCGAGTTTTTTAATGCCGTGTTTATCACGGGCAAATGCTTGTAGTTCTTGGTATTCATTGCGTGCCATCGGAAGCGAGCGTGTTGCAAGATCGCTGAGGAAATCGATCACTTGAGAAGTATTGGTTGCCATCTTTTTTGCCAGTGAGCGTTCGGCATAATTATTAAAGCCTAATAACTGCGCTGCTTCATGGCGTCGTTTAAGAATATCTTGAATCAGATCAGCATTATTCCACTTACCTGCTTGTGGTCCTTGATCCGATGCACGTGTTACATAGGCGGTGTACATTTCTTCACGCAGCGCACGATCATCCGCATACGTCATGATCGGAAAGTAAGATGGAAACTCAAGACTGAATAACCAACCTGACTTACCTTCTTTTTTTGCACTTTGGCGCGCTAAGGCAATGGCAGTTTCTGGAAGCCCTGATAGTTGGTTTTCATCATCAATGTATTTGTCCCATCCATGTGTTGCATCGAGCACATTTTCTTCGAATTTCGATGTGAGATTTGATAACTCTTGCATGAGAGTTTTATAACGTTGTTTATCACTGTTATTTAAACCAATGCCCGAGAGTTCAAAATCTTTTAGCGCATTATCAATGATTCTTTTCTGAGCCGTATCGAGTTGCTCAAAACTATCGCGGTTGCGCACGTGTTGATAGGCAGCAAATAACTCGGCATTTTGTCCCATTTCTGTGCCGTAGTTACTGAGTTTAGGCAAGCAGGCATTGTAGGCCTTGCGGAGTGCGTCAGAGTTCACCACGGAATTCATGTGGCTAATAGGTGACCAAGTACGCGAGAGTTTTTCATCGATGTCTTCAATCGGTTTTACAAGGTTATCCCAATTGTAGTCACTGGTTGCATTAAGTAAATTGGTTACCTTTTGACGCGATTCAGAGAGTAAGGTGTCAATGGCGACTTCGACATGTTCTGCTTTAATCTTTGAAAAGGGTGGTAGTCCAGTAATGGATAACAGTGGGTTACTCATGCAGTGTGATACCTTGCGTTAGTGTGTTACAAAATAATTGTGGCAGCTATTGCCACAAGTTTAATCTATTATGCCTAGGGGCTGTTAATCTTTAAAGATAAACAGCCCCTAGATCCTTTATGTAAGGCTAAAAACGTTACTCATAAATCATGAAAAACCCTGACGAAATAACAGATTTTTACGATCTTGGCCCAAGCGAGATCTTAGATGCGGTCGAAATGCTGGGTTTAAAGGTAGATGGTAGTTTATTGGCATTGAATAGCTACGAAAACCGTGTCTATCGTGTTGGTATTGAGTCTGGTGCACCGGTGGTGGTGAAGTTTTATCGGCCCCAGCGATGGAGTGATGAAACTATTCTTGAAGAACACCAATTTACACAGGAATTAGCCGAGGTTGAAATACCGATTATTGCACCCATCGTAGGAGAGAGTGGTAGTAGTTTGTATTTTCATGCCGGGCACCGGTTTGCAGTATTTCCTTGTCATGGTGGACGCACGCCTGAGTTAAATGGGGGTGACGATTATGTGTTGATGGGGCGATTTATCGGCCGAATGCATGCTGTTGGGGCATTGCACCCCTTTAAGCATCGCCCTAGAGTCGATATAGACAGTTATGCAACACAATCCTATCAATACATATTGGAAAATGGCTTTATTCCTCATGAATTAGAGTTGGCCTATCGTAGTTTGGTAGAGGATATATTACCGGTACTGGACAGCAGTTATCTGCAGGCTGGGGATATTAGTAATATTCGCTTACACGCTGATTGTCATGCAGGGAATATTCTTTGGACGGATACCGGACCACATTTTGTTGATTTGGATGATTGTCGGACAGGTCCAGCGGTTCAGGATTTATGGATGTTGTTGAACGGATCTCGGCAAGACATGACGATGCAAATAGCTGATTTGTTAGATGGCTATACGGAGTTTTTTGATTTTGAACCTCGTGAATTACAACTGGTTGAGACGTTACGAACAATGCGTTTACTACATTATTCAGCTTGGTTAGCGCGGCGTTGGGAAGATCCGGCATTTCCTCGGACATTTCCTTGGTTTAATACCAACAGGTATTGGGAGGAGCAAATTCTTGCTTTGCGCGAACAATTTGCATTACTACAGGAACCTGCCTTGGTATGGAACTAAATATAGTAGCCAATCGGTATCCGTACCGGCTGATTCATGGGTACTATTGGAGAACCTAGTGTTTTAAGCAACTAAATTGGCTAGCAAGATAAGCCCAATGGTGAGTACAACCAAGACAATGATTGGCTTACTTAGCATGTCTGTGATGCTGTCATTTTGCGTAGGTTGTTGCATTGTTTTCTCCTAATCATCTATTTTCATATAGTGTGTGAAGGCAACAGTAGCCCTATAAGTTGTACGGGTAATTGATCTGGATCAATGAAATGCTGAATAGTAATTTTATCTTTTAATTACAATGAGTTATTGTTATTAATAGCTTATTTCATCTATTTTTGGAGACTTAAAAATGTCTAAACATTATGATTTAATAGCCATTGGTGGCGGTAGCGGCGGTTTGTCTGCAGCCGAACGTGCAGCAAAATATGGCGCTAAAACAGCCGTGGTTGAAAAAGGTTTGATGGGTGGAACCTGTGTGAATGTAGGTTGTGTGCCTAAAAAAATCATGTGGTATGCGGGCATGTTGTCACATGCATTGGATGATGCCAAAGGCTATGGATTTGGCGTGAAGCGTTTAGGCCATGATTGGAAAAAATTGGTCGCTGGTAGACAAGAATACATTAAGGGAATAAATGATTGGTACCACACCTATTTAAGTGATTCGAATATTGAAGAAATTATTGGTGAAGCCTCGTTTGTGGACGCGACGACGCTTGAGGTAAATGGTGAAAAAATAACCGCCGATCATATTGTGATTGCGCCCGGTACGACACCGGTCATTCCGGATATTCCAGGTGCTGAATTGGGTATGACCTCAGATGGTTTTTTTGCCATGAATGAA
>CAZIWG010000013.1:0-19790 GCA_964542925.1 uncultured Granulosicoccaceae bacterium
AATAATAGGTACCAGAGACCAATTATTTTCTATGGGTAAGTTATAAATAATAAAAAGGAAAAAACATGAAAATCTTTAATGCAGTTTTAGTATCAGTTTTGACACTTACTTTATATGGGTGTGCATCACCGGCAAAGTTTGAAAATATGGCGCATACCCAAGCCTCGGGAAGAGTGTTCGATAACGCTTTGAAAAAAGAAGTTACTGTAAAACCTGTCCAAGGTGGTGAGGACACAAATCCGTTGTGGACATCGGAAATAAGTTCGGAATCATTTCAAAAGGCAGTAGAGCAGAGCCTTGCTAGTAACGGCTTATTGTCGAAGAGTGGGCGGTATAAATTAAAAGTGATCTTGGCTAAGATAGATCAACCCTTATTTGGTCTTGATCTGACTGTCACAACACATGTTAATTATGTTCTTGTTGATTCTAAAACAGATAAAATCATTTTCAATGAGTTGGTGGTAACGCCTTATACTGCGACATTTAGTGATGCGGCATTTGCGGTAAAAAGGCTAAGGTTGGCAAATGAAGGTGCTGGGAAAAAGAATATTGAAGGATTGTTAAAGAAACTATCGAATGTGAAAATCAATAAACGTGACATTTCTTTAAAATAAACAGGAATAATAAATAAATAGGTTCCAGAGACCAATTACTTAAAAGAAGAAAATTAGTCAGATAGTTAGCTGTTAATGTTGCCGTTGCGCAAAAGAAACAAACCATTACCACTTAAAGATCATGGTTAATATATTCCCATGCAAGTCGATAATAAGCTTCGAAGGCTATTTCTTGGTTTATTAATCAGGAATTATTCTATAAATAACAATCAGTATTTTTGCTTGACGAATAGGTTCTCAGGAGTATTTGGGCGCTAAGGTTTAAAAAAATGAAGAACAAATTACTTTATTCGCCATGGTTATTCGTTGTGGTATTTGTAATAACGGCCACGATTATGACTATTTATGAAGTCATTAAAGAGATGATCTTCAAAGGGGCACTGACATCATGGCAGTCACACTCCATCACAATTATAGTGACGGCAGTTATTGCAATATTTACCGCCTCTGTTATGCGGTCATGGGTATTGGCTATTTCATTAAAAGAAAAAGAAATTGAATACAGAGAACAGTCATTGGTGTCTTTTAGTTTAATACTTTCAGCAGTGAATCATATTGTAAATAATGTTTTAAATTATCTTCAACTCGTTAGAGTCGAAATAGATAAGGATGGGACGTTGCAAGAAGAAACATTGCAGTTATTAGAAGCTAGTATTGAAGATGCAAATAAGCAAATGAAGATTTTAAATGAGATTCAGAATCCTAATAAATTGGAAAGTTATAAGGGTATATTCCCCTGATTATAGAAATCATCAGTAAAACATTATTTTCTAATGCTTGAATTATAACGTTAAGAACGTATTATTTTTTACGTATTAAACATATGATGGTGCTAGATAAGTCAGTATTTGTGTAATGCTAGAATCAAGGAAGCCACTAACGCAATGAAGCTGAATACAATTGTACAAGCAATGACGCTAACGTTATCTGTTACTGTTATTGGTGGTGTTTATTTTCTTTATCAACAATGGAATGGTTCTATTCGTGATGAAGCGTATAGCCATATCAATACAACTATTGATAGTCTTCATGATGAGGTTAGTATTTATCTTGAGATACAAGCTAAGCCCGTTAAAACATTAGCAAGTTTGTCAGCCACATCTAATGTGCTTATAAAAAAAAACCCAGAAAATTTTCGCCAAGCCAATCACTTACTTGATACTTTCTGCACTACCTTAGATGCGTTGACGTGTTACATCATGGATAGTAGCGGGACAACGGTCGCATCAAGCAATCGAAACTCTAGCAAAAGTTTTATTGGCAAAAATTATTCATTCAGACCTTATTTTAAAAAAGCCATTAATGGAAAATCATTTGTTTATCTCGCTTTAGGTGTGACATCAAAGAAACGAGGGATCTATTTCAGTCATCCTATTGTAAAGGACGATAAAATTATCGGGGTTACTGTTATTAAGCTGTCGGTGGACCGATTAGAACAGAAGTTTTCTAATTTATCAGGTATAGCGGTTTTAGGTGATCCAAATGGTGTGGTCTTTGCTACTAATCACAAGGAATGGCTTTTTAAGGGGTTATGGGAAATTCCTGAGCAGAAAGCCGCGCAATTGCAGACCACAAGACAATTTGGTAATAGCTTGCCGGTGTCTGTTGGAATGAAAAAAGCGGATCTTGATGAGGTGATAAGTAGTGAGGGGCATCGTTATTTGTTTGGGCAAAAAGCGATTGCTAATATTACTGGTTGGGAAATTTATTATTTTTATGATGAAGCGTTGCTTGTTTCGTATCAAAGTAATGTATTGAAACGTATTTTTGGCTCAGGTGTTGCCTTAGTATTGTTATTTTTAACGGTGATTACCTTTTATTTTTATATTATGGCGAAGAAAGAGTTACGTTCTCGAGAACAAGCTGAACAAAAAATGTTAGCTGCTCAGCAAGTAGCTGAATTGGCGAGTCAGGCAAAATCTGAATTTTTATCACGCATGAGTCATGAATTTCGCACCCCATTAAATGCGATTCTTGGCTTTAGCCAAATACTTGAACTGAAATCAGATCAGTTAGATCAAACTCAAAAAAGTCATGTAAAAGACATCGTCAGTGCCGGTCGTCATTTGCTGGATCTTATTAATGAAGTGTTAGACATGGCGAAGATTGAATCAGGCTCAATGCAAGTGACAATGACCATTGTATCGATTGATGAATTATTGCATGACTGTCTTTCACTTATTCGGATTCAAGCCGCCAAATTGGAAATCACATTAGTTGATGAAATCAGTGGCAATGACTTTAAGGTGTTAGCGGATAACTTGAGATTAAAGCAGGTGCTATTGAATCTATTATCGAATGCAGTGAAATATAACAGCTCACCCGGTTGTATTACCTTATCGTCTGAAGTTGTTAGCAAGCGATGCTTACGCATTAAGGTGAGTGACACGGGTGAAGGCTTGAGTCAGGCTCAGATAGATAGATTATTTCATTCATTTGATCGACTTACCGGTAAGGATGTTGAGGGTACAGGTATTGGGCTTGTGATTAGCAAAGGTTTGATTGACTTGATGGAAGGTAAAATGGGGGTTGAAAGCAGCCAAGGCCACGGAAGTACCTTTTGGATTGAGTTGGAATTGGTTTAAAAGGTTATTTGTAGGTTATTTCCAGATTTACATTAAATTTAGGTTTTGTACTTCATCTATAGCCCATTCGGGTCATAGATCTTCTTGTAATCGATTCTGTATAATAAGTAGCAATAGTATAGGTGTATTATGCCTGACAGATTGAGATGCTAATCATGAAAAATATAAAACAACTATCCATGAAAACACTGACGGCAGTCGCTGCATTGACGTTTGCTAGCATGGCTAGTGCGACGACGTTTAAGTTTAATGCCACAAATCTAGGTGTTACAGCGGGTGGTTCGTACAACTCCTTGGTAACAACAATTGATGGTATTGGGCTGACTATTACTGCTTTAGATGTTCTTAATGACAATACGGGGAATATAACATCTGCGACGCCTATTACTGGAACAGGTGTTGGGGTGTATGTAAGTAGTAGTGATTCAACACCAACGTCGGGTAATCTTGGTGTTCGTGGCAGTATTGGTGAAACTTCGAATCTGGATGGCGGTTCAGGTGGCGTGCTGTCAGGTGTTAATGAGCCAGATGAAGGCTTGCTGTTTACCTTTGATGCACTGGTTAGCCTTGACTATATTAATTTTGATTCGTTTACCTCTTTTGGTGGTGATGACTTCAATTTAACGGTTGATGGCGTGTCGGTGCTTGTTGATCATAATGGGAATGACACATCAGCATTGGTGACAAATGTCCCTGGTCAATTTGATGAATATAACTTTAACAACATTGTTGGCACTAACTTTTTGTTCTGGGCTGATGGTAATTCGGATTCATTCCGTATAGACAGATTGAGTGTTTCTGCAGTCCCCGTTCCTGCCGCAGCATGGTTATTCGGTTCAGCTTTATTAGGCATGTTCGGTTTTTCACGCCGCAAAAAAACCTAGTATTCAAACGTTTTAATCAAAGCCGCAGCCGTAAGGTTTGCGGCTTTTTTATGGGGAATTTAGTAAGTTCGGTTAACCGCGAATTCAGCGAGAGACTGTAATGCTTCACGGTAAATATTATCTGGCAGGGTAGTGAGTGCTTTAATGGCTTCAGCGGCGGCATCTTTTGCTGCTTGTTCGGTGTAGGCAATTGCACCCGTTGATTCTACTGCTTTTTGAACGGCTTCAATTTGATCTAAACCACCGGTTTCAATTGCAGTACGGACTAAATTAACCTGTTCAGGTGTGCCGTTTCGCATGGTGTAGATGAGCGGTAAGGTGGGTTTGCCTTCTGCCAGATCATCACCAATGTTTTTACCAATATCTTCACTGGATGAACTGTAATCAAACACATCATCAATCAGCTGGAAAGCAGTGCCGAGATGCATGCCATATTCGGCAAGTGCTGATTCCTGTTGTTCCGATGCACCACAAATAACCGCAGCAAGGCGTGAAGAAGCTTCAAATAACTTGGCTGTTTTATAGCGAATTACTTCAAGGTAGCGTTCTTCGGAGGTATCAGCATCATGCACGTTCATCAGCTGCATGACTTCGCCTTCGGCAATGATATTGGTGGCATGCGCTAAAATTTCCATCACACGCATATTGCCGATTTCGACCATCATTTCAAAAGCACGTGAATAGAGGAAGTCGCCGACGAGCACGCTTGCCTCGTTGCCCCACAACGCGTTAGCGGTGTCTTTACCTCGGCGTAGTACTGAGCCATCCACTACGTCATCGTGTAACAGGGTGGCAGTGTGAATGAATTCAACGATAGCGGCGATGCTGTGATGATGCTTGCCTTCAAACCCCATCGCATTCGCACATAATAGATGCAGCATGGGACGCAAACGCTTGCCACCACTGTTAACAATGTAGTGGCCAAGCTGGTTGACCAGTACCACGTCTGATTGCAGACGTTGTTTGATCAAATCATCGACTGATTGCATATCCGAGTCGATTAATTGCTGTATTGCATCAATTTTCATGGGGATCTCGTTGTAAAACAGGCTGCATGCTAGGGTGGGTGTGGCAATCGGTCAAGTCGTTACGGCGCTTTTTTGATCTTTTTTGGCTTTATTCGCGCTTAAAATGACTAAAATTTAGCCTTTTTTCTCTAATAGCCATAAAAAACAGCAAGTTAGCATATTATAAAGAAACACTTACTGATACACTAAGTGATTGACGCACGGGCTGGATCTGTATAAAATTTGCGCCCTTTGAGAATAGTCGAGATGCGCTGTGGGCGGGTCTCTTTTGGAGAATATTATGTACGCGGTAATTCAGACCGGTGGCAAGCAGTACCGAGTAACCGAAGGCCAAACCCTGAAAGTTGAAAAGCTTGAATTAGAAGTGGGTGGCTCTTTAGATATTGATAAAGTGTTAATGGTTGCTGATGGTGACAAGGTGTCAGTGGGCACACCTTACGCAGGTAAAGTGACTGCTAAAATTCTGTCGCACGGTCGTGATAAGAAAGTAACGATTATCAAATTCCGTCGTCGTAAGCATTCACGTAAGAAACAGGGTCACCGTCAATCTTACACTGAAATTGAAATTAGCAGCATTGCTAGCTAATAGCACCAAAGATTAGGAGCAGGAACAATGGCACATAAGAAAGCAGGCGGTAGTACTCGTAACGGTCGTGATTCGGTCTCTAAACGTCTTGGCGTTAAACGCTTTGGTGGTGAAGAAGTTTTAGCCGGTAACATTCTCGTTCGTCAACGTGGTACTAAATTCCACCCAGGATTGAACGTAGGTTGTGGTCATGACCACACATTGTTTGCTAAAGCAGCTGGCAAGGTTGAATTTCAGGTGAAAGGCCCGAAAAAGCGCACGTACATCAATGTCGTGGCCGCTTAAAGCACTCGTTGCTTAATGAATACAAGGCCCCGTCATTGACGGGGCTTTTTTTTTAGCTGTAGGCGATGCATTGCTTGCATCCTTTAATCACTCACCCGATACTTTGAAACTATGAAATTTGTTGATGAAGCAATTATTAAGGTAGATGCTGGCGATGGCGGAAATGGCTGCGTCAGTTTCCGCCGTGAGAAATATATCCCACGTGGTGGCCCTGATGGCGGTGACGGCGGCGATGGTGGCAGTGTCATTTTTATTGGCGAACAAGGTTTAAATACGCTTGCCGATTTTCGCTTTACCAAACATTTTAGAGCCGAGCGTGGTAAGAATGGTAAGGGACGCCAATGCTATGGTCGAGGTGGTGAAGATAAAATAGTTCAAGTTCCTTTAGGTACGATGGTTTATGACACTGACACTGAAGAATTGATTGGTGATGTCACTAAACAAGGGCAAACCTTAAAAGTTGCTCAAGGTGGTTTTCATGGTTTGGGTAATATTCATTTTAAGAGCAGTGTTAACCGTACCCCACAGCAAGCAACCAATGGTACCGAAGGTGAAGTGCGTCGTTTACGCCTAGAGCTAAAAGTATTGGCTGATGTGGGTTTACTGGGAATGCCCAATGCCGGTAAATCAACATTATTAACGCGTGTTTCTGCTGCACGCCCGAAGGTCGCTGATTATCCTTTCACCACGCTGCATCCTAATTTAGGCGTGGTCGATGTGGGCACGCATCAGAGTTTTGTGGTGGCGGATATTCCGGGTTTGATTGAAGGTGCGTCAGAAGGTATTGGCTTAGGCATAAAATTTCTTAAACATTTAGCGCGTACGCGTTTGTTGTTACATATTATTGACATATTGCCACCAGAAGGATCAAATAATCCGGTGGATGATGCGCGCGGTTTAGTCGGTGAGCTAAGATCATTTAGCAGTGAATTGGAAGCGTTGCCACGTTGGTTGGTATTAAATAAAGTTGATCTGGTGATGGACGAAGAACGTGAGCAGATTTGCAGCGACATTGTTGCCGGTTTGGATTGGCAAGGACCCGTATTTCGAATTTCTGCTGCGACGAGTGAAGGTGTTCAGGATTTGGTCTACGCGATCATGCATCACGTAGAAGAACAGGCACGGTTAGATAAAGAAAAACGTGAACAACAAGCAAGAGACGATGCAAAATAACTATGCAAAACAGAGCAGACATTAAGAAAAGTCAAAACTGGGTCATTAAGATTGGTAGCGCATTGCTTACCAATGATGGCCAAGGGCTGGATGTGTCTGCTATTCAAGCATGGGTTGAGCAAATGGTCGCGCTACGTGAAGCTGGTATTCAAATTACACTGGTTTCATCAGGAGCAGTAGCAGAAGGCATGCAACGTCTCGGCCTTGCTTCGCGCCCACATGCTGTACATGAGTTACAAGCGGCAGCCGCAGTTGGACAGATGGGGCTGGTTCAGTGTTATGAGTCAGCATTTCAAAAGCACAGTATTCATACTGCACAAATTTTATTAACGCATGAAGATACAGCAAATCGTCAACGCTATATCAATGCGCGCAGTACGTTGCGAACACTGCATGAAATGAATGTAATTCCTGTGGTGAATGAAAACGATACTGTTGTTACTGATGAAATTCGTTTTGGCGATAATGATTCGCTGGCTGCGTTAGTGTCTAATTTAGTTGATGCCGATTTGCTAGTTATTCTTACCGATCAAGACGGTTTATTTGATGCAGATCCACGTAATAATAGTGACGCAAAGTTGGTGCGACAGGGTGATGCCAATGATGAATCGTTAATGGCCTTAGCAGGAGAAGGTTCAGCCCTAGGTCGTGGCGGTATGCTTACGAAATTAAAAGCAGCACGTTTAGCGGCAGGTTCCGGAACATCAACAGTCATTGCATCGGGGCGTTGTGACGCCGTTTTACAACAAATTTTTAATGGCGAAGAAGTGGGCACTTTACTGATGGCTAGCACGGAAACACTGACAGCACGTAAGCAGTGGTTAGCAGGGCAAATGAATTTGCATGGCATTTTGCACCTTGATGCCGGTGCGGTAAAGAAGGTCTGCGAGCAAGGTACCAGTCTGCTTGCGGTGGGTGTGGCAGCGGTTGATGGACATTTTAATCGTGGCGCGATTGTTCGCTGTGTTGATGATTCAGGGCGTGAAGTTGCCCGAGGTTTGATTAATTACAATTCCGATGAAACAACCCGCATCATGGGTCAATCAAGTGAGCATATTGAAGAACTACTCGGCTATGTTGGTGAGGCAGAATTGATTCACCGCGATAACTTGGTGTTGAGTTAAGCGTTTTTAGCAATAAATTTGGAAGAGATTTCCATTGTTTTACGAAGTGGCATTGGCAAGCTGTCGGTGTCGATGCAATCAAGTAGGTTTTTAATTTGCAGACCCATCTCGGTATTCCCCTCGATAGTTAAACGGCGCTGAAAGAAAAGTGTATCCGGATCCACGCAACGAGTTGCCAGTTGCGCAAAGCTCTTTAATTCTCCACTGATGGTGATTGATTCATTTGCATATCGGCTAAGGGTGATTTTTCTCTGTTGACAGGTGAAGTACCAGACACAATTCATATCGCTGATATTGATCTTTAGATAATGTCCAATAAGAAAATCCAGTTCAGCATCTTGCAGCATTTCTTTAAAGACTTGTTGCAGCACGTTCTCCAGTGCTAATCGTTGTAGAAAAAAAGGAGCTCTGAAAAGACCTTTTAGACACAGTTTAATAGCGGCTTGTGGTGAACGACTAAATGGAATATTGATACTCATAACTGGTTGTGAGTATAACCTTGGTTCTTAAGTCACTATATTGACCTGCATCAATTTTTGAAAAATGCTATGCGGTTAGACTCTGCGACAATGAATCTCCATGAAGTCATACATTCTTTTGGTAAAGCGATGCGTAAAAAGTATGGTCAAAGGATTCATAAGATCGCTATTAATGCAGCCTTCACTTGCCCGAATCGTGATGGCAGTAAAGGTATTGGTGGCTGTACGTTTTGTAACAACGCATCGTTTAGCCCAAATGCTCGTCAGCCACCGAGTATTGGTGCGCAAATCGCATCGGGTAAGAAAGTGATTAAACGTCGTACAGGTAGCAAAAAATATATTGCCTATTTTCAAGCCTACACTAATACCTATGATGATATTCATCGCCTCAAGGCATTATATGACGAGGCATTGGCAGATGAACAGGTAATAGGTTTGTCGGTGGGTACGCGACCTGACTGTGTTCCTGATCAGGTATTAGCCTTGCTCGCTGATTATCAGCAACAGGGCTTTGAGGTGTGGCTGGAACTTGGATTGCAGTCAGCGTTTGATAAAACCCTCGATAGGGTTAATCGTGGTCATCACTTTAAGGATTATGTTGATGTGATTAAACGCGCCAAACCTTATGGTCTGCAAATTTGTACCCATCTGATTGTCGGTCTGCCTGGGGAAGACAGTCAAAAAACAATGACCTCGTTGAACCGAGTCTTGCAAGAAGGTACACAGGGAATCAAGTTTCATCCATTGCATGTGGTTAAGGGAACACAGCTGGCTAATGAATGGCGACGAGGTGAATATCAGGCGATGGAATTTGATGACTATATTACGCAAGCCAGTAACCTGGTTATGCATACCCCGATGGATATCATTGTGCATCGCCTTACTGCCACCGCAGAACAGCGTTTGTTATTGGCACCAACATGGTGTGCACATAAGTGGCATGTATTGAATGCTATTTATGAAAATCTAAAGTCATCGGGTTGTAAGCAGGCCTGTAAACTTGAGCGATCTTACTAGGGATATTTACAATGGAATTAGTCTGTCCGGCAGGTAATTATCAGTCTTTAAAAAAAGCCGTCGATAATGGTGCTAATGCGGTTTACATTGGTTTTAACGATGATACCAATGCAAGATCGTTTGCGGGTCTGAATTTTAATAGTAAGAAGATTGTTCAGGCGATTGAGTATGCACATCAGCACAAGGTTAAATTATTTTTAGCGGTGAATACCTATCCACAACCACAACGTTGGCATCAGTGGCAGTATGCTATTGATCGGGCAGCAGAACTGGGTATCGATACGGTTATTGCTGCGGATATTTCCATTTTGGAGTATGCCTCGGTTCAGTATCCCGAGTTGCGACTGCATTTATCAGTGCAAGGGAGTGCAACCAATTACGAATCACTGAAATTTTATCAACGGAATTTTGGAATACAACGTGCTGTGTTACCACGCGTGTTGTCATTAGCACAGGTTAAGCATCTGGCCGAGAAAAGTCCGGTAGAGCTGGAGGTGTTCGGCTTTGGTAGCCTTTGTATTATGGCAGAGGGACGTTGTCACCTTTCATCCTATGTGACGGGCGAATCGCCGAACATGAGTGGTGTTTGTTCACCGGCCAAAGCGGTGGTCTGGAAGAAAAAAGCAGGCGTGCTGGAATCGAGACTCAATAATATTTTGATCGATCGTTTTCAGGAGAATGAAAATGCCGGTTACCCAACGCTGTGCAAAGGTCGTTTTGATGTTAACCAGCAAGTGGTGCATGCTCTGGAAAGTCCGACCAGTTTGAATACTCTAGACATCATTCCACAATTGGCCGCGATAGGCATTAAGGCGATCAAGATAGAAGGTCGGCAACGTAGCCCGGCCTATGTTGAACAGGTGACGCGTGTCTGGCGACAGGCACTGGATCATTTTTCCAGAACTGGTGAACAATTTAAGCCAAATTCAAGTTGGCAGGAGACGCTGGCAGATCTCTCGGAAGGTTCACAAACAACATTAGGGGCCTACTCAAGGCCCTGGCAATGAGTAATAACAAATATGAAGTTATCGATTGGACCTATTCAATACTACTGGCAACGCCAGCAGGTTTTTGATTTTTATGATGCTCTGGCAACGACATCGGTTGATATTATTTACCTGGGTGAAGTGGTTTGTGCTAAACGCAGACAACTTAAACTGGCAGACTGGTTGACGTTGGCAAGGCAGTTGACGGATAAGGGCAAGCAGGTAGTGTTATCGACGCTGACTTTGATCGAGGCACAATCTGAACTCAGCAGCATGCGGAAAATTTGTCAGCAACGAGACTTTATGGTCGAGGCCAATGATATGGCTGCGGTGCAAATGTTAATTGATCAGCAAAGCCATTTTGTGACAGGCGCGTTTATTAATATTTATAACCATAAATCGCTAGCCTATCTTGCAAGACAAGGGCTTACTCGCTGGGTAATGCCGGTTGAATTATCGGCAAATACGCTAAATAGTATTTTGCATGAATTGGCCGCCATACCAGAACAAGTTGCTGTTGAAACAGAGGTCTATGCCTATGGACGATTACCATTAGCTTTTTCTGCACGCTGTTTTACTGCACGCGCACATCAGCTTGCCAAGGATAATTGCGAGTTTATATGTGCGGATTATCCTGATGGTATGGAGCTAAACACTCAGGAGCAACGTCGACTATTTAATATTAATGGCATTCAAACTCAGTCGGGTGATAAGTATAATTTACTTGAGGCGATCCCGGAGATGCAGACGATGGGTGTTGATATCCTGCGATTGGATCCACAGGCACAGGGCATGCTGAATATTATAGAAACCTTCCGGAAGGCATGTCAGGGAGAACCCTACACTGCTATTGATAACGGGCAGGACTGTAATGGTTACTGGTATCAGCAGGAAGGCTTAAAGAGAGTGTCAACATAGCAGTGGTTGATGATACGTATTTTTATACAGTTGAGGATCGTTTATATATCAACCTCACTGATCGCTGTAGTCTCGATTGTGGTTTCTGCCCGAAAACGCATGATAATTATGATCTGCACGAATACAACTTACGTTTAGAAAAATTACCGAGCTTGGATGAACTGCTGGTAACGATGCCATCGTTGTCGAAATACAGAGAAGTAATTTTTTGTGGTTTTGGTGAACCAACCTTGCGGTTGAAGGTTCTTTTGCCGTTAGCGAAGTATATTAAACAAAAATGTAATATCAGTATTCGCCTTAATACAGATGGCCTGGGTTCGTTGGTGAATAAACGTAATATTGTTCCTGAACTGGCGCAGTGTATTGATGCGGTGTCTGTTTCCATGAATGCGCAGAATGAATCAATTTATGACCTACATTGTCGACCTGCCATTGCGGGTTCTTATGTTGCCATGCTCGATTTTTTGAAACAGGCAAAACAACATATCCCACAGGTAACAGCGACAGCAATTAATGGGCTTGAGGGTGTCGATATTAATACCTGCAAGCTCATCGCTAAGCGACTAGGAGTGAAATTCAGAGCTCGAGAGTTGGATATAGTGGGTTGACCCCCGAATACTTAGAGTCAGTAAATGATTAAATAATGTGATAATCACCCATTTAACAAGGTAGTATTAAGCTAGTTTAGTTGGTGAGGCATTTTTATTTGCGGCGGATCATTATGATAGAAAAAATAAAAAACATTTTAGGTATTGATGGTTCGGTAAGTAATGCCGAAAAACTGACCTCTGCGCTGGGTGGGTTTGTCGGCATTTTTTTAATTAGTTGGGTGAGCTTCCAGTTCACCGGTGCCAGTGGTGCCGCATTGATTGTGCCTTCAATGGGTGCCTCGGCAGTGTTAGTGTTTGCGGTACCACACGGAAAATTATCGCAACCTTGGGCATTGTTTGGTGGGCATATTATCTCGGCAGTTATTGGTGTCGCTGCTTATCAATTTATACCGAATATGTTTTTTGCAGCAGGTCTAGCCGTTGGCTTGGCAATTGGCGCTATGCATGTTTTTCGTTGTATTCATCCTCCGGGCGGTGCAACAGCATTAGCTGCAGTCATAGGTGGCGCATCAATTCATGGCTTGGGCTATGAATATGTATTGACCCCCATTCTTTTAAATACAGTGATTATATTTCTAACGGCGTTAGTTTTTAATAATTTTTTCCCTTGGCGCCGGTATCCTACTAGTTTAATGCGTTTTACGGACACACCTTCTTTAGAAGCGAAGCAGCCTTCACGGGTGATAGAACACCAATACATTGAACGCGCCTTGGCGGATATGGATATGGTTGTTGATCTTAATGCTAGCGACTTGCAACAAATCTTTGCATTAGCGATAGAGCATGCTGAAATACCCTCTTTCTCACCAAGTCAGATTAAGTTAGGTCGTTACTACACTAATAGTAAACACGGTGCAGAATGGTCAGTGCGACATATTATTGATGAAGCACAGCATGATGAACCGCAGAAAGACATGGTGATTTATCGTGTTGTTGAAGGGCATGGCTTAAAGAGCGCGGATAGTTGTACTCGAACAGAATTTGCGAATTGGGCAGTCCGTGAATTATTTCCAACTCACCCTGACGTATAAAATAAACAAAGAATTATTGTTATTTGATCGGTGTGGTTTCAGCAATATTAAATCGTTGCATACGTCGCCACAGGGTTGTTCGGTTGATCCCTAGTTTGTCAGCGGCATCAGCGCGACTCCCATTCGCTTCTTTTAGAGCCTGTAGAATTTTGTCTCGTTGTTGATTATTTTCATGTTGCGTTATTACTTTATTTGTTGAATGAGAAAAAGCTCTTTTGGAACTAATATCCTGAGGCAGGCTGTTAATAGTAATTTCATTATCTTTAGCACAAATCATCCCATGTTCTACGGCGTTACGAAGCTCACGGACATTTCCTGGCCAACTGTAATCGAGCATCATACTTAATGCTTCACTGTTCCAGCTAAGTTTGTCGGGGTAGCCGCGTTCGACCAGTTGTTTAACAAATTGTTTTATTAATAATGAGATATCACCCGGACGTTCACATAGTGGTGGGATATTAATGGGGATCACCGCGAGGCGATAAAATAGATCGGCACGAAAATGACCCTCATCAACCGCATCGCGAAGATTACGATTGGTTGCAGAGATAACGCGTACATCTACTTTAATTGTTTTATCGGAGCCGACCATTTCAAAGCATTGATCTTGAACAGCACGTAATAACTTAGCTTGCAGTTCTAGCGGTATTTCACTGATTTCATCTAGAAATAATGTTCCCCCATTAGCCGCTTGAAAACGTCCTTCTCGGCGTTGGTGTGCACCGGTAAAAGCCCCTTTAACGTGACCGAATAATTCTGATTCTATTAGGCTGTGAGGGATGGCAGCGCAGTTGACCTCAACATACGCTCCTTTACTGCGGGCACTTTGTTGGTGAAGGTATCGAGCTAGTTGGGTTTTGCCTGTACCGGATTCACCTTGGAGCAGTACAAAGGCTTGAGAAGGAGCTATTTGCTCTAAACGCGCAATGATTTCTAACATTTGTGTGTCGTTGGTAATGAGGCCACTGTCCGAGCCGCGAGAAAGCACCGCTGCCAGTTGTTTATGCTCAGTGCGATCTTTAACCATAATGACACGGACTAATTTAGAGCTTGATGGCATAGAAATAAGACCACTACGAACATGTATCGGACGGCTGGAGTTTTCTAGTTCAATCGTGTGTTCAAATTCAACAAAACTGCCAGTAGGGCGACTAGCGGCATCGACTTCGCCAGCATCAATAGCCGCACGAAGAATTAATTTTTTGATATTGAATGATTTAAGTTCATGAAGTGAAGTTAAATTTGATTCTTCGGGTAGTGAAACTAGTTCCCTAAAACGGGAATTGTAGTAGAGTACTAGGTCAGTCTGCTCCGCAATTAGAATGCCTTCATCAACATGATTGAGGATAGGTTCTAGTGCTTCTAGAAACTGTTCTGTCTTATTCATAATAGAGGTATTCTCCTGATGTTGCAGATGATGCACGTTGTTGCAACATAGTGCAACACTCGCAATAAGCATAAGCTATTAATAAAACAGTTAATTAATTAAATACTAATAAATAGTGGTGTTTTAGTGTTGCAGTTGCCCTGCAACATGGGGATTAAGTTACTTATAAAACAATGAGTTATAAATTGGCATGAACCCTGCAAACATTACGGTTGGGCATAGAGGAAAACGAATGATTAACAATAATATAAAGAGACTGCTAATCGCAGCAGGTATTGCGGTGCCCCTTTCAGTAGCGGCAATGCCACCATATCAAGCTTATCAGGGAGGCGCGGGTGTTTACCGTGTCGTTGCGGCGCCTCAGAACAACAATATGATATTAGGTGGTTCGGTTGTGGCCATGCGCGAAGTCACGTTGACGGCGCAATTACCTGGTCGAGTTGAGTTTTTGGGTGGCAAAGAAGGTGATTGGTTTAATTCAAAAGCATTAATTGTCAGTTTAAGTGACGATGGGCTCAATGCCGAGCGACGCCGTGCTATCGCTCAACTAGGCACTGCTGAAAGCATGTTACGTAATAGTCGTGTGCAGTATTCGCGTGAGCTATGGGCACCTAAATCTCGAGATATCGGTCGTTCCCCAGGCATGGGTATGCCATCGATGTTTGATCAGTTCTTTACTCGTGGGATGGGTAGCGGCTTAGGCATGGGTAATCCATGGCTAGAAAGACAAGCAGATTTATATGGTCAGAGTTCAAATGTTCAAAAAGCGCAGTCACAAATTCTACAAGCGCATTCTGGAATTGATGCGGTTGAAGCAAAATTGCGTGATGCGCGCACCGTTGCACCTTTTGCGGGAGTGTTGACGAAGAAATTTGTTGAAATTGGTGACACTGTTCAACCAGGAGAGCCGCTGGTCAGTATTGCCGACGTGACGCGTTTACAAATTCAAGTTGAAGTACCTGTGCGAGTTGTAGGTCAATTGCAGGTAGGCATATCAGTACCAGCAAGATTAGATGTAGGTGGTCAGGTGGAAGCGCGCATTGCACAAATTTACCCCGCTGCAGATGTTAATCGACACACCGTGACGGTAAAACTTGATTTGCCAGCAGGCACTCCAGGTGGACCAGGTCTTTATGCAGAAGTCATGTTGCCCGATGGTAAGTCGAGAGGGCAAATGACGCCGGTTATTCCTCAACAAGCAACGATACAACGTGGCAGTTTACCCGCTGTGTTTGTATTAGGTCGTGATAATAAAACGCAATTAAGATTAGTTCGCTTGGGAGAACCATTGGGTAACGGTTATGTGCCTGTGTTATCAGGACTACAACCAGGCGAGCAAATTTTGGCGGCGCCACAACCTGGTTATCGTGCTGGTCAATCGGTTAATCAGGTACGCTACTAGCAAGAACATTAATGATAAAAACAACAAAAAGTAATTTGTAACGACTATGAATGAGAAAAATTCAGATCAAGAAATAATGCCTGATCCAGGTGTTGCGGGTGGTATTGCGAAGCAATTTATTGATTCGCCAGTAACGCCGTTGCTCATTTTTGCCTTTCTTGCGATTGGTATTCTGGGTTTAATGTTTACGCCTCGGCAGGAAGATCCCAAAATTTCCGTACCGATGGTGGATGTGTACGTACAGTATCCCGGTGCGTCAGCAGAACAAGTCACCACGTTGGTTACTGAACCCTTAGAACGTATTATGGACGAAATCCCCGGTACGCGGCATATTTATTCGGCAACAATGCGCGGCGCAGCGATTGTAACTGTACGATTTAAGGTTGGTGAAGAACTGGGCGCGTCGATTGTTAAAGTTCACGACAAATTGCAATCGAATTTAGATCGGATTCCGCACGGTGTGGCAATGCCATTGGTGAAACCGGTTGGTATTGATGACGTACCGATTGTAACGGCAACCCTATGGTCTGAAACAGTGGATGATGCCACTTTGCGCAGGCTCTCCCTTGACGTGTTGCAGAAGCTAAGTCAGGTTCCTGATACGGGTAACGGATTTATAACCGGTGGACGTCGTGAGCAAATTCGTATCGAAGCCTCACCGGAACGTTTAAGTGGCCACGGTGTAACATTAGATGAATTAGCACGGACGATTCGCACTGCGAATACAGAATTAGATGCAGGTGAGGTTGAGTCGGGCAACCGCGTGTTTACTGTGTACAGTGGTGCATTTCTAACCACAGCACAAGATGTCGCTAATCTTGTGGTCAGTATTCGTGATGATGCGCCAGTGTATGTCCGTGATGTAGCATCAGTAAAACAAGAACCTGCCGATGCCTCTCAAGTAGTAACCTTTTACAGTGGTTATCCTAAAAATAATCTAGTCCCTGAAGCAACCGCTGTTCCGGCAGTGACCATTGCGGTGGCAAAAAAGGTTGGCACAAATGGTGTAACTGTTGCTGAATCTATTCTGGCAAAATTAGAATCGTTGAAAGGTACACTGATCCCCGCGGATGTAAACGTTACCATTACCCGTAACTACGGTGAGACAGCTGATCATAAAGTCAATGAATTATTGTTGGCATTATTTGAAGCAGCTATTGCAGTCAGTATTTTATGTTTAATCGGTTTAGGTATTCGCGCTGCATCGGTTGTCACCGCGGTTATCCCTATTGTTATTCTTGTTACGGTTTGGGCTGCCTGGATTCTTGATTACACCATTGATCGTGTAAGTTTATTCGCGCTGGTATTTTCTATTGGTATTCTGGTCGATGATGCGACGGTGGTTGTTGAAAATATTTTCCGTCGTTGGCTTGAAGCGGGTAAAACAACCGCAGAGATTGCTGTTGATGCTGTGCGTGAAGTGGGTAACCCAACCATTCTTGCAACATTGGCAATTATTTCAGCCATGTTGCCGATGGGCGTGGTCAGTGGATTAATGGGACCTTATATGCGACCCATTCCTGTACTGGGTGCGTCAGCGATGTTTTTCTCATTGATTGCCGCCTTTGTATTTGTTCCCTGGTTGGCGATGCGTGTTCGGCCTAAATTAGATGCATTAAAGAAAGCAGAGGAAGCCGAGTTGCGTTCACGTGAGCGGATAGGTCGTTTCTATAGACCGATTATGCAAAAGCTTTGCATGAACCGCGCGTTGGGTTTTGCTTTTCTCGGCAGCATGGTTGCCTTGACTATCCTTGCA
Source organism: uncultured Granulosicoccaceae bacterium (assembly GCA_964542925.1). GTDB lineage: Bacteria > Pseudomonadota > Gammaproteobacteria > AKS1 > AKS1 > Sulfuriflexus. The sequence continues at coordinate 17,867 of CAZIWG010000013.1, forward strand.
TGTTCAATGTTTTATTTTCACGCGGCGACAGTCAAGATGCTGCCGTTTGATAACAAACCTGAATTTAATGTTGTCATCAATATGCCAGAAGGAACCGCCTTGCCGGTTACGGCAAATTTTGCGGCTGAACTGTCAGAGCAGTTAAGACAAATACCTGAAGTGACTGCGATGCAAAATTATGCAGGCACATCATCACCGTTTAACTTTAATGGCATGGTACGTCACTACTTCTTGCGTAGAGAAGCATGGCAGGCTGATATTCAGGTGATGCTCACGGATAAAGGACAACGTGATCGCGGAAGTCATGAAATAGCGGTTGAAGCTCGTCATCTTTTATGGGACTACATTCGCCGTAATAATATTGATGCACGCATTCAAATTGTCGAAATGCCTCCGGGACCACCCGTGTTGCAAACAGTCGTGGCAGAAGTGTATGGCCCCGATGCGCAGACACGTCGTCAAGTTGCCCGTGATATGACGAAGATGTTTGAGGACGTAGATAATATTGTTGATGTTGATAATTATCTGACAGGTGACTATGAATTCTGGCGCTTTGAGGTTGATGTTGAAAAAGCGGTTCGTCATGGCATCAGTGTTGATGACATAAATCGTAACCTTGACATGGCGATGGGTGATTATCGTCTTGGTGATGTAAAACGTGAAGCGGTACTTGAGCCAACGTGGATTGTGATGCAGGTACCCTTGGCAGTACGGGCACAATTAAAACGCCTCGGTAACTTGCCAATTCGCGCACGTGATGGAACACCGGTACCGCTCGCTGAATTGGGTAAATTTGTTCGTCATACTGAAGAAGCCGTTATCTACCATAAAGATTTACGTGCGATTGAATACGTGACGGGTGAAATGGAAGGTGATCTGGGCGCGCCTATTTATGGCATGTTTGGCGTTGAAGATTTACTTGAAAATTACACTACACCTGATGGCGTTAAAATTACCGGTATGCCAGGTGGTTTGCTTGGCCCACCGTTGAGTAACGATGTGTCTGGCTTTGAGTGGACAGGAGAATGGACCGTTACCTATGAAACCTTCCGTGACATGGGGGCGGCATTTATGGTCGCATTGTTGTTGATTTACGGTTTAATTGTCTGGGAATTCAAAAACTTCCTCGTTGGCGGCTTAATTATGGCACCTATTCCCCTAACCTTGATCGGGATCATACCCGGACACTGGGTTCTTGGTGCAGAATTTACTGCAACATCAATGATTGGTTTCATTGCCTTGGCGGGGATCATTGTGCGGAACTCGATCTTATTGGTTGAGTTTGTGTTGAATGAAGTTAAAAGTGGTACGCCTATTCGTGAAGCGGTTATATCAGCAGGTCAAACTCGGATGCGACCTATTTTAATTACAGCGCTAACTTTGATGGCAGGCGCAGCAGCTATTGTGACTGATCCTATCTTCCAAGGAATGGCAGCCAGTTTGTTATTCGGTACTGCGGTGGCGACGATTCTGACGTTGGTTGTTATTCCACTGGGATGTATTAGTGCACAAAAGCAGTTTTACATTATGGCAGGTGTTACCGCACAAGCCGGTGATGGCGATTGTAGCTTGAATGATCCTGATGCAGCATTGCTAACATCTCACCAACGCAAAATAGCACGTCAATACCGAATGGGTGATGTGTTGTTAAATGGTTCAATAGCGATTGAAAGAGCAATTAGGGCATTAATTAATTTCTTTGTTGCGATATGGAATCGCTTATTTGGTAAAACAACACCTAAACCGGATGATGGGGGGGAGCCGCCTAAAGGCGATGACTCACCAAGTGGTTCGGGTGGACATGATCCGGATAACACACCACCACAATCCGAGATAGAGGTAAAAGAAGCGGTTGTAGAAAAACCGGTTGTCGAAGATAAACAGGATATTACTGAGAAAACAACGAAGAAAACAACGAAGAAAA
>CAZIWG010000013.1:19890-47255 GCA_964542925.1 uncultured Granulosicoccaceae bacterium
GCCCAATGATGCAACCACCAGTACGACCAGCTTGGGCGAAAGCACCACAACGCCCGATGATGCAACCACCAGTACGACCAGCTTGGGCAAAGGCACCGCAACGTCCCATGATGCCACCGGTTTGGATGAATCATCCTCCGCAGCGTCCAATGCCGCCGCCATGGGCTATGCAGCCATTAAACAATCAAATCAAACCTTCTTCTGAAAAGAAGGGTGAAGATAAACAAGAGCAGGTTAAGAAATGAAGCGTAAAGCTCAATTATTGATTTTGGTGCTTATAGGTGTCTTTGTTGCCAGCACAGCACAGGCGGTGGGTATGCAAAATAGTGGTGCCTATGCCTCACAGTACAACCCATGGCGACCACAACCGCAACAGTGGGGTTATCAAAATAGAGATAACAGAAACATGAGGCAGCCAGAGGGTGTGATGCCGCAACCGCTTTATGGTGCGCCACAAAGCCTTATTCCCGCACGTCAGTATGAATATCGTCGGTACATTCAACAAGTGAACCCTTATTACAGCAATCAGATGCCATGGTGGTCTGATCAAGTTGCAGTGCCTTATGGACCATGGTCTTTGGGAAATAACGGTTCAAATAGTTTTTGGTAAGTTTTTTTTGGAACAGATGATGGGTGTTACTTCCCGCACTTTTCATCTGCACTTTTTGTGGGAAGAGTAGTCTGCATCGAAATGTGAACTGCAAAACGTAAGGAGAGTGTTATGAAAAGAGTAAGCAAATTGTTAGCGGCTGCTATCATCGTGGGTGCTGCTGCAGCACCTTTGTCGACTGCACAAGCATGGTGGGGTCCTTGGGGCGGTGGTCCTTGGAATGGCGGTGGCCCATGGAACAACGGTTATAATAATAACGGTTACGGCAATGGCTATGGTAACGGTAATGGTAATGGCTGGGGTAACGGCAATGGCTGGGGTGATGGCAACATGTCTTTTAACATGGGCGGTCGCAGCAGTGGAAATGCTAATGGTTACGGCAATGGCAATGGCAATGGCTATGGTAACGGTTATGGAAATGGTCGTGGTTATGGCAATCCATATAATGGTGGTGGTTATGCGCCAGCACCTTATGGTTATGCACCACAACCAGCGCCATACGGTTACCCACCGGCACCTTATGGTTACGCGCCACCTGCACCACCAGTAGCGCCTGCTAAGTAGTTCCCGTTGGTACGTATCCCGCTTTGAGGCGGGGTATGTACCCGGTTTTTAGTGTTAAAAGTAACAATGAGGAAAGTAATATGAGTTGGCTAAGGCAACTTCTATTTATTGTAGTAAGTATTAGCATTGTAAATGTGGCCATGGCGCAAAAGTCAGGCAAGTCCTTTTCTGCTATGGCGGTACAAACGACACCACAGGGTGTAGTTCAGACACGCATTACTATTTCTTCAAATGCGATTAGAAATGAGTACCAACAAGACGGTCACAAGATGATCGAAATAATTTATCCAGATGAAAATAAACGTGTGATGTTATTTCCTGGGCAAAAAATATTTATCGAACAATATGCACCCTCATTCCCTGATCGACGCGTGACGGATGGTGATAGTCCCTGTGAAAAATTGGCGGGTACACTTTGCCGCAAGTTAGGTGACGAAGTCGTGAACGATATTCAAACAGAAAAATGGGAATTTACCCGCGTTGAAAAAGGCCGACCTGTGCATACTCTGCATTGGATAGATCGTAAACGCCAACTGCCAGTGAGAGAGTTCTTTGCTGATGGCTCAATTGTTGAGATGTTTTTCTTAGGTGATGACCAAATTAACAAACGCAATGCTGAAAAATGGCGGATGCAATTAATGTCGGCAGATGGCAAGCGATCACAGTTTTTACAGTGGTACGATCCAGAATTAAAACTGGTTATTCGTGAAGAACATCCCGATGGCTATGTGAGAGAGTTACGCGATATTAAAGTAGGAAAGCAAAAGAAAAGTTTATTTACGATACCTGAAGGTTATGAACGACGTGTTAAACCACCCATGCAACAAGGTAAAGCACGGTGAGATTGGTATTTTCTTTATTGCTATTAACGATAGCGAGTCAGGCGCAGGCCTGGTGGAATAATCCCTACGGGTATTCTCAAAATAGAATGAGTTACTGGCCAAGTGTTTGGCCTGCTTATGTGCAACCACGGTATAATTATAATAGGTCACCCTATTATGGTGGCTGGAATGTAAAAGGCTCGATGAACCAGCGAGGTGATGCACACTTTGTGATTGAATATAACGGTAATATAAATAATATGCAGTTTGGTAATGCTTATGGTTCACCATATGGTTATCCAAGGTATCAAAATTATATGAATGGTTGGCGTCGTTAAATGATTACAGTTGTTGCAAATTTGAAAGGTGGTTCAGGGAAAAGCACAGTTAGTTTTAATTTGGCAATCTGGTTAGTGAGCCATGGTTTTGAGGTTCAAGTATTTGATCTTGATCCACAATTAACACTGCATGATGTGGCACAAATCCGTAAAGATGAAGAGCATCAACCTGCTTTAGACGTCACCGCATTAGAAACATTGTCAGTTGATGTTAATCAGGATGCAGAAGTTATTTTTGATGTGGGTGCGGCGAACCCGGAGGGAATGCGTGAAGCAATTCGACTAGCGGATAGGATTATTATTCCCGTGCCACCGAGTCAACCCGACGTATGGGCAACGCAGCGGTTCTTGAAAATTGTGCGTGAAGCCCGAGAGGGAAAGCAACAGCCACTTGAAATACTGGTGTTTGTTAACCGTGCTGACACGCATCATGCGGTACGTGAATCAGATGATACGGAAGCGGCATTAGAGCAACTATCAGGTGTTACGGTATTGGCACAACGATTATATCAGCGAACTATTTATAGACGTTCTATGAGTGAAGGTTTAGCTGTTTTTGAATTATGGCGCGGCAGTAAAGGCTCAGATGAATTTGATGCTTTTGCCAGCGCATTGTACAGTTATTAGGAGAAGCTGACGTGGAGTCAACTGAGAAAGAAGTAGTAATGGATGAAGTGGCAGAACAACGTCCTGATACAAAGAAATGTTCGTACACCGGTACGATTATTTTTCTTGTGTTTATTGCGCTGATTGCTGGTGCGGGCTGGTATTTTCAATCGATGTGGTTACCTCAAGTAAAGCAAACCTATCGACAGGCTCAAACCATGATGCATAATTTCATATCACCCCAGAAAGTTGATCCGATGGCAGCACCGACGATGTCAGAACATGATTCAAATGACAATGTGGAATCTGCAAAACAAGAAGATGCTCAAGAGCATGTTGTGTCAGTGATAGCTGAACCCAAGGTTGTTGTTGAAACTAAATCGGTTGTAGAAGAAATAGCTGAAGATTCAACTGCAATAGGTGAACCGCAAAAAGAAACATTGGTTACAGAAAGTAAAGAAGTTGCTGAGAATGAAAAGTCTGAGCTAGAAGCTAACGTTGAGGTGGAAGCTAAAATAGAACAGAAAGCCTCATTAGATGATCACCAAGATGTAAAAGTAACTTTTGTTGGCGAGCCGGTTGTCACGAAGGTAGAAATAAAAGAAACGGAAATAGCCATTGATCAACCGGTTACCAAATCAAGATTAAACGTTATTAAACCAGATAACGATCTGACAGCGGCAAGACAAGCATTCTGGCAAAGAGACTTACCTAAAGCAGAGGCACTTTATAAACAGCAAATAAGTAATGATAACGCCAGCGCAAATAGCTGGGGTGAACTTGGGAATATTTACTACTTACAAGCCAAGTGGCAACAAGCCGCTTTTGCATATACTGAAGCCGCATTGTTTTTACTGGATAAAGGTGATTTTCCACAAGCACTATTTCTGCGTTACATTGTTTCCGGGCTTGATCCTGAGCAAGTAAAAAGAATTGATCAACGTCTTCGAGCGTTACAAGCACCTGTGGGTGGTTAAAGGAGATTTAAATGACAATGCGAAATACATTACTTGTTGCAGTTGGTTTTATTGCACTCATGGCCGTGGTGCTTATTTTTTTCGGTGATGGCGAAAAGCATGGCATGCTTCTTTCAACGGACAGTGAAATCGAGCATAGCGAATCGATTAATGATGCACGACAGGCTTTTTGGTCACGAGACTTGCCTAAGGCGGAACGAATCTATCGCACACTAACGTCTGCTGCTGATGCAAATATTAATGCTTGGGGCGAGTTGGGTAATATTTATTATATGCAGGCTCGCTGGAAAGAAGCCGCTAATGCTTATACTGAGGTGGCGTTACGTTTAATTGAGAAAAATGAGTTGCAGCAAGCGGCTTTTTTTCATCGTTTAGTAAGTCAAATGGATCGCGCACAATCAGAACGAATCAATCAACAATTGCGCAGTTTAAAGACTAAACAAGAGGGATAGGGATATGGGACTTCTAGGTCGGTTATTTGCGTTAATAGGTTTTGTTGTCGTGGTGATTGCGATTATTTCTGGAATTTATTTTCAAAAAGAAATTAAAGCCATGCAGCAGTTTGATGAAAAAGCCGCTGATGTTTATATGAAGATGATGGGCACTATTTTAGAAACGGGTAATGCGGCGGAAGCAACGGTTTGGCGCGTCCCACTTTCTGATGGCGTGAGTCCTGCGGATGCCGAAGAAGCGATGAAAGCGGTTGCCAATGAATACAATATTAAGAATGTGGGTGAGCTGCCATTAAGCAAACAAGTTACATTAATGACGGGTAAAAAATACCGTACCTTAAAGATTTATATGTTTTGTGATCCATTAACGGCTGTAAAAATGCTTGATTACAGTGATGCATTTTCAGCCTATTTACCCTGTCGCGTTGCGATGGTGGAAGATAAGCAAGGTAAAGTTTGGTTATATACATTGAATATGGATTTGATGATTTACGGTGGTAAAACCTTGCCACCTGAACTTAAAAGGGAAGCAATCAAGGTTAAGGAAACGATTCTTGCTATTATGCACCGCGGTGCTGATGGAGATTTTTAAAATAATAATAAGTTAAGTATTGAGTAAGAGCTGTTTGTGGAGTGGAGGTCTGCGCAGACGATTATTGATTTAATTGAGTTTTAGGAGTTTGCAATGAGTAATGAAAATAGCGCAGTAGATGCAGCAGCCATTTCGTGTGATGAAGGCGATTGTGGTAATAAAGACTGTGAGAAATGCAGGGATGAAATAACACCAGAGTCAAAATCTATGGAAGATTGCATGGGTAAGAGCATGGAAATGCTGGCTAATACCTTCTCTGCCAGTGCGCGCCGTTGGGAAATGATTGTTTATCCATCGTTGTTTGCCTTTATATTACTGGCTGGTTACGGTTTTTATCTGATTTTTAGTTTGACGCAAGATGCGCATCATATGGCTATAAATATGCAGAGCATGTCGGAAAACATGACAATTATTTCAGAAACGATGATTCAAGTTTCTCAGAATACTAGTAACCAGACTGAAGCAATGCAGAAAATGGTTAATAATATGAATGGTATGAATGTATCAATGAATAAGATGAGCCATGACATGGCAGTGATGAACTACAGTGTGTCTCGTCCAATGAACAAGATAAATAGCTTTATGCCTTGGTAGTTGTGAAGGTAATGCGAAAGAGGTGAGACGTTAGGGGTGAAAAATCACGTCATTGCGAACGCAAGTGAAGCAATCTCTAAATGAAAGCACCACATGATATATTTTAGTAATAAAAAAGCCGCTCATTGAGCGGCTTTTTTATTGTCTTACCTTAATATCTACGCCATGCTACGAACGTGATTATTAAGGCGGCTCTTGTGACGAGACGCTTTATTCTTGTGAACCAAGCCCTTGCTGACCAGACGGTCAATCGCAGGAACTGCGAGCTTGTAAGCAGCACTAGCTGCGTCTTTGTCATTTGAGGCAATCGCCTTAACAACGTTTTTGATGCGAGTACGCATTAATGAACGCATGCTGGCGTTATGCTGACGGTGATTTTCCGCCTGACGAGCGCGTTTCTTTGCTTGTGCTGAGTTAGCCATTGTTGCCTGTATCCTGTCTAGTATCGTGTTCGAGAAAGCGCGTAACTATGCTGATTTTATGCGCATTTGTCAAATTAACTTATAAGCGGTGTATTTTGGCATGAGGATTGGGCGTGTTATGCTAGGCACAATGAAAAATGAAACAAAAACAGTTAGTTATAAGCAGTTTATGTGGGCCTGGGCAGTATGAGTGGGCGACTATTTAAATCAACGGTCGTGGTTGGGGGAAATACCCTGATATCAAGGGTGTTGGGTTTGGCTCGAGACATTGTTATTGCGCGATTTTTTGGTGCAGGCGCCGCAACGGATGCTTTTTTTGTGGCTTTCAAGATCCCTAATTTTTTTCGTCGCCTTTTTGCAGAAGGTGCATTTTCACAGGCTTTTATCCCCGTTTTAGCTGAGACCAAGGTCAATGATGGTGAGGCATTGAATGAAACGCGTGCCTTAGTGATCAATACGGTAGGTACGTTAGGCGGGGTCTTACTGTTACTGACCTTGCTGGCGGAGTTGGCAGCGCCGTGGCTGATTATTATATTTGGTCCCGGTTTTTATCTTGAAGGCGGTGAAAAATACGATCTCACCGTAGAAATGTTACGTATTACTTTTCCGTATTTAATGCTGATTTCCTTGACCGGCTTAGCCGGTGCGGTGCTCAATAGTTTTGGACGCTTCGCGGTAGCCGCATTTACGCCTGTTTTGCTGAATTTAAGTTTGATCGGTGCCGCTATCTGGCTGGCACCTATGATGGACGAGCCCATTGTGGCATTGGCATGGGGTGTTTTTATCGCAGGTCTTGTGCAACTCGCTTTCCAATTACCCTTTTTGGCGCGTCTGGGCATGTTGGGTTGGCCACGCTGGGGACGCGCGCATGCGGGTGTGCGTAAAATTATGCGCCTGATGTTGCCGGTGATCATCGGCTCATCTGTGCTGCAAATAAACTTAGTTATCGACACGATCATTGCCTCATTTTTGTTTACAGGCAGTGTGACATGGCTTTATTACGCGGATCGAATGGTTGAATTCCCACTGGGCGTCTTCGCCATCGCCTTGAGCACGGTTATTTTGCCGACCTTATCTCGTCAGTACGCCGAATCAAACCCTGAACAATTTGCCAAAACACTCGATTGGGCGTTACGGCTAGCGTTAGTGGTCGGTTTGCCTGCGACCTTAGGGCTTTTTCTATTGGCAGAACCGATTATGAGTAGCTTATTTGAATACGGTGATTTTATGACCGGAGATGTTCACATGGCCGCCTTAGCGTTAATGGCGTATTCGATTGGCTTACCCGCTTTCATTCTTATAAAGGTGTTGGCACCTGCCTATTATTCTCGTCAGGATACAAAAACACCGGTAAAAATTGCCATAAAGGCAATGTTGTTGAACATAATACTCAATGTGGTTTTCGTCGTGCCGATGGTTTACATGGGCATTAATGGACCTCACGCGGGGTTGGCATTAGCGACAGGACTCGCCGCTTGGTTGAATGCGTGGTTGCTTTGGCGTGGATTGCGCCAGCAATGGGTATGTCAGGTGCAGCCAGGCTGGGGTAAGTTAATTTGGCAAGTGTTAGCAGCATTATTGGTCATGGCGGGACTTTTAGTCTGGGGTATCGAGGCTCAATCTATCTGGTCGAGCTGGGATTGGTCGCAACGAGTAGGGCAATTGTTGCTCTGGATTGCTGTAGCGGCAGCTGCCTACTTGCTGATACTGCTAGCGAGTGGTTTGCGGCTTGCAGATTTACGCATAAAATAGCCATCTTGATGTTTGTTTCTAGAGCATTTTTGTCACGCGCACCTTATAATGGCTCGTTTTAGGTAAGTAGAATGGTCATGGAACTGATTCGCGGCTTTCACAATCTGAAACCAGAGCATCGTGGTTGCGTAGCCACCATCGGTAATTTCGATGGGGTGCACCTTGGGCATCAAACCGTGTTGGGTCAGCTTGCGGATAAAGCAGCTGAACTGGGCGTGCCATCGGTGGTGATCAGCTTTGAACCGTATCCAATGGAATATTTTGCTGAGGATAAAGCGCCAGCAAGGTTAACGCGCCTACGTGAAAAAGTACGTGCGTTGAGTCGGTACTCCGTTGATAGAATGTTGTGCCTGCGTTTTGACAAGAAATTTGCCGAGCAGCCAGCGCGTGAGTTTATTGATAAGGTGCTCATTAAGGGATTAGATATACGCTATTTAGTCGTAGGCGATGATTTTCGTTTTGGTCATCAGCGCGCAGGCGACTTTGCGTTGTTAGAAGAAGTAGGACGTCAGCATGGCTTTGAAGTGGTGCATTTGCATACCTTCAATATTGATGATGAACGGGTGAGTAGTACGCGGGTTCGCAAGGCACTGGAAATTGGCGACATGGCGGCAGCAGAAAAACTATTAGGGCGACCTTACCGCATGTGTGGGCGTGTAGCGCATGGCGACAAACGTGGTCGTACGATTGGTTTCCCCACTGCGAATATTCATTTGCATCGCAATAAGACACCAGTGAAAGGGGTGTTTGCAGTAGAATTATTTGGTATTAAAGGCGAACCGGTTGCCGGTGTAGCGAATGTAGGGACAAGACCTACGGTAGATGGTACGCGCAGTTTACTGGAAGTACATTTATTTGATTTTGCCGACGAAATATATGGTGAGTATGTGCATGTTGAGTTTGTGTATAAATTAAGAGATGAAACGAAATTTGATTCGTTTGAAGAACTAAAGAAACAGATTGACCTCGATGCAGAACAAGCACGAGATTATTTTTTGAAACGTAAGTAAAGAAAAGAACATGACTGATTATAAAAAAACCTTAAACCTTCCTGCGACGAAATTCCCAATGAAAGGGAATTTAGCTAATCGTGAACCTGAATTATTAAAGCGTTGGGCAGAGACCAATATCTACCAAAAGTTGCGTGAACACTCAGCGGGGCGTGAAAAATTTATTCTGCATGACGGCCCGCCTTATGCGAACGGTGATATTCATATTGGTCATGCAGTGAATAAGATCCTTAAAGATATTATTACAAAATCAAAAACCTTATCGGGTTTTGATACGCCGTATGTACCTGGTTGGGATTGTCATGGCTTACCAATTGAACTTAATGTTGAAAAGAAAGTCGGTAAAGCCGGCGTTAAAGTGAATGCAAAAACCTTCCGTGATGCGTGTCGTACTTATGCAGGCAAACAAGTTGATAAGCAGCGTGAAGATTTTAAACGCCTCGGTATTATTGCTGATTGGGATACACCGTATTTAACCATGGACTATAAGTACGAAGCCGATATTGTGCGTGCGTTGGGTAAGATTGTTGAAAACGGTCATTTGCATAAAGGTGTGAAGCCGGTGCATTGGTGTACTGATTGTGGATCGTCACTGGCTGAAGCCGAAGTAGAATACGAAGACAAAACATCACCTGCGATTGATGTGCGCTTTACAGTGCTTGAAGAAGAAACCGTGTTTGCACGTTGCGAAAATACCGACAACAAAGGCAGCGGTCCTATGTCAGTATTGATTTGGACTACAACACCATGGACGCTACCTGCAAATCAAGCCGTGTGTGTGCATCCTGATCTTGATTATGTGGTGGTGCAATGTGAATCGGCATTGGGGCAAGAACGTTTAGTCGTGGCAGAGGCTTTGATGAAAGATGCCATGGGGCGTTACGAAATTGATGACTATCGTGTTATTGCATACTGCAAAGGCAGTGACTTGGAAGGCGTTAAATGTGCGCATCCGTTTTATGAACGCGAAGTGCCTATTATTCTGGGTGATCACGTGACCACCGAAGCCGGTACTGGCTGCGTGCATACCGCACCAGGACACGGTCAAGATGATTATAGCGTTGGTATGCGTTACAAATTAAAAGTGGATAATCCAGTGGGTAGTAATGGTTGTTTTCTACCAGACACACCACTGTTTGCAGGTGAACATGTGTTTAAAGCCAATGAGCATGTGTTGGACGTATTAAAGGCGCAAGGTAAGTTAATGCACCATGAAGCTTTACGCCACAGTTACCCACATTGTTGGCGACACAAAACGCCAATTATTTTTCGTGCTACACCGCAGTGGTTTGTCAGTATGACCCAAAATGGTTTACGTGATGCGGTGAACAAGTCAATTAAACAAGTGCAATGGTTCCCTGAATGGGGGCAAGCGCGGATTGAAACAATGGTGTCGAACCGTCCAGACTGGTGTGTGTCACGGCAACGTACATGGGGGCCACCGATTGCTATTTTTGTGCATAAAGTAACCGGCGAATTGCACCCGGACACCAATAGCATTTTTGAGAAAGTGGCACAGCGGATTGAAGCGGAAGGGGTAAACGGCTGGTTTGAAACTGATGCCTCAGAATTTATTGATGATGCCGATGATTATGATCGCGTCAACGATATTTTAGATGTGTGGTTTGACTCCGGTGTTTCACATTATGCGGTATTGGATGATCGTCAAGAGCTTGCTTGTCCTGCTGACTTATATTTAGAAGGGTCTGATCAACATCGTGGTTGGTTCCAAACATCACTGCTGTCATCCATTGCGATGCGTGGTGAGGCACCCTATAAAAATGTTTTAACGCATGGCTTTGCGGTGGATGCCAAAGGTCACAAAATGTCGAAGTCCAAAGGCAATGTGGTGGCACCGCAAAAAGTCATTAAAAACCTCGGTGCGGATATTTTACGTTTGTGGGTGGCGGCAACGGATTACAGTAAAGAGATGACCGTATCAGATGAAATTCTGAAACGTTCAGCCGACACCTATCGACGTTTACGTAATACCGCTCGATACCTGTTATCTAATATCAACGATTTTGATCCTGTAGCAGATTTAGTTGAACCATCAGAGATGCTGGCATTGGATCAATGGGCAGTGATGCGTGCAGAACAAATTCAAAAAGAAGTACAGGTGGCATACGATAGTTACGAGTTCCATCGTATTTACCAGTTGGTGCATAATTTCTGTTCGGTTGAGTTAGGTGGTTTTTATTTAGATATTACTAAAGATCGTCAATACACTATGCCAGGAAATAGTGTTGAACGTCGTTCTGCACAAACGGCGGCATATCATATTGTTGAAGCGCTAACACGTTGGTTGGCACCGATCTTGACTTTTACCGCAGAAGAACTTTGGCAGTATATTCCTGGCGACCATGCCGAGTCAGTTTTCTTTTCAACATGGTATGAATTTCCAGCGATGCCACTTAGAGAAGGCATGGGCTTGGAATATTGGTCACACATTGTAGAAGTCCGTGATGCGGTAAATAAAGAGCTAGAGAAAGCACGTACTGCAGGTGTGATAGGTTCAGGATTGAATGCCGAAATAGGTTTGTATTGTGGCCGTGAAATTCTGGATAAACTTAACGCACTTGAAGATGAGTTGCGTTTTATTTTTATCACCTCCGATGCACGCACGTATTTAGCAGGTGAGCCACCGGTTGAAGCAGCTCACTACACGTTGAGTACGGACGATGAAATTTGGGTGTCTGTGTCAGCATCTAATAATGAAAAATGTGTACGTTGTTGGCATCACCGTGATGATGTGGGTAAACATGCTGAACATCCGGAATTGTGTGGACGTTGTATTGAGAATGTGGATGGTGAGGGTGAGTCGCGTCGGTTTGCATAGTCGCTATTATTTATAAATACACATGTCATTGCGAGCGATAGCGAAGCAATCTCTTGAATTGCACGATTAGCCATAAAGATTACTTCACTATCGCTCGTAATGACAGAATTCGTAAATGATTTTATTTTTGTCTTAGCGTTAAAATATTGGAATTAAAATATGCTTAAATGGTTAATTTTGTCAGTGGTCGTAGTTGTTTTAGATCAGGTTACTAAATTCTGGGCAACGGCTGAGCTGAGTTATACGGTGCCTGTTTATGTTATGTCATCACTTAACTGGTTTTTGGCACATAACACTGGTGCCGCCTTTAGTTTTTTGAGTGAAGCAGGTGGATGGCAACGTTGGTTCTTTGTTGGTTTGGCCGCTATTGTTAGTGTGGTGATTATTCTCTGGCTAAAAGGCTTACCACGAAATGAAAAGTGGTTAGCGGCTGCATTAGCACTTATTTTAGGTGGCGCCATTGGTAATGTGGTTGACCGTGCTTTATATGGTTACGTTGTCGACTTTATTCAATTTTATTATGTTTCTAGTGATAGTTGCGTGCCTGGTTTTTATTTCAGCGGCACACAATGTAACTGGCCGGCGTTTAATATTGCTGACATGGCAATCGTCGGTGGTGCCGCAATCATGATTTTAGATGGGTTATTGGGTTTGAAGAGAAAAGAAAATGACTGAATCAATACAAGCAGGAAGCAGTGTACTGATTAATTACACATTGGCACTTGATAACGGCACGGTGGTTGAATCAACGCAAGGTACAGATCCATTACGTTTTTCTTTAGGTGACGGCACACTGATTGAAGGTTTGGAAGCGGTGTTGATGGGAATGAAAGTAGGTGAACGTCAATGCCTGCAATTAGACCCGCGTGAAGCATTTGGTTTTGCCGATGAAACCAATGTTCACATGCTTACACGTGATAAATTTCCAGAAGACATGCCATTAGAAAAGGATTTAATCGTGGGTTTTACGACACCATCAGGTGAAGAAATTCCTGGACGCATTATGGAAATGCCAGATGATGATCTGGTTATCGTTGATTTCAATCATCCTCTCGCCGGGCATAACGTGACTTTTGACGTTGAAATTATCGCCATTGGCGCAGATAAAGAAATAAACTGATATGCAAGTATTATTAGCCAATCCACGTGGATTTTGTGCCGGTGTTGATCGGGCGATTGATATCGTTGAACGCGCATTAGAACTTTTTGAAGCTCCTATCTATGTACGGCATGAAGTCGTTCATAACCGCTATGTGGTGAATTATCTTCGTGATAGAGGTGCGGTCTTCGTTGAAGAATTAGAAGCCGTGCCTGATGACGCAACGGTTATTTTTAGTGCCCACGGTGTATCAAAAGCAGTACGTGCAGAAGCTGAGCAGCGTGGCTTAAAAGTATTTGATGCCACCTGCCCATTGGTTACAAAAGTACACATGGAAGTCGTTAGGCACGTAAAAGCGGGTTGTGAATGCATTCTTATCGGTCATGCTGGTCACCCTGAAGTCGAAGGCACTATGGGGCAGGTTGAGAAGCAGCAAGGTGTAATGCATTTAGTAGAAACACCAGAAGATGTTAAGAAATTGCTTGTAAACGATAAAGACAAACTCGCGTTCGTTACCCAAACAACTTTATCTATGGATGACACCGGTAAAGTCATTGATGCATTACGTGAGCGTTTCCCTAATATCATTGGCCCCAAGAAAGATGATATTTGTTACGCAACCCAAAACAGACAAGATGCAATTAAACGCCTCGTTGAAAAATGTGAAGCTGTCTTAGTTGTTGGATCACCAAATAGCTCAAATTCAAACCGCCTACGAGAAATTGCAGAGCAACAAGGCATACCCGCATGGTTAATAGATGGCCCAGAAGATATTCAAACAGAGTGGCTACAAGATAGGAACGTAGTTGGTCTTACCGCAGGTGCTTCTGCCCCAGAAATTCTCGTAAAAAATGTAATAAAAAGGCTCCAGGAATTAGGAGCCGATGTGATTAATGAAGATGAAGGCACACCTGAAACAGTGACATTCACTTTACCTAAAAAATTAAGATAAAATTACCAACATTGTTGAACGGTTCCTGTTCCCGAGAATGTTTGTTGTCCGGCTTGATCTAAGCTTAAGTTAGCACAGAATGCTTCAGATGCTTGAGCTCCCTGAGGAATAGCGGTTAACGTATAGGTTGTTGCAGTAATACCCGCGGGTGTCACTGTATAGAAAGAATCATCAGATGTTTTAGCGGTACCATTTACAACGGTACAACCTGCTGCATTATACCGACCAAATTTGGTGTAACAACGCTCTAATTGTTGTGACATATTCGTTAGTAATGCTTTACCGTCAGCCAGTCTTGCTTTGTCAGTCTGGCTTTTATATGCAGGTAGCGCGACTGCAGCAAGAATGGCCACAATTGCAACGGTAATGACCAGTTCAATTAAAGTAAAACCTTGATTTGATTTTTTCATAGATGTGCTCACATATTTTTTATAAATCTAAATTCTTATTCTGTAATGCGGAATTAGGAATAATCCATATTTCAGAAAGGTAAGATATATCAGTATTATTTTTTACCACGTTAAAACCAAGTAGGGTACCTATAGTAATATTCTGTATTGATGCAAATTGTGAACTTATGCTATGCACTTTGGTATTGGTTCCATAGGCATATTGATGGCCACTAATTTCTAATATTCTTGATGCACCTTCAGGACTGCCGCGCATTATACCAAGATTCTGAAAAACCGGAGGGTAATATGCCGGAGCATTTGCTATGAAAATATCAGATTGTTCAGGCGTCTCATTGTGTAGAGATAAAGTAGGAGTCAATGGCGCGGCTGCGGATACTAATGTTGACAATAATATTGACATGCTAATCATAGCCACTTGAATTGGTTTTAACTGTTTCATAATCATTCCTCTTAAACGACGGTAAGTGGTTTATAAATCAATTTCACGCCAAGAATGGCGACCGAGTGTTTTGCCGCCTTTACCTGTTGTGTTGATGCCAATATCTGAAATTGATTTATCGCTACCTTGAGATACTAAACGGTTACCGATTGTAGATGAATCGGTTAGCGTGGCTTTTTCTGATCGAATACCTGAAACAACACTTGCAGCATTATCTAGGCCACCAACGTTATCAGAAGAATCGAAGATGCCATCATTATTGGTATCAAACACAGAAGCGGCACCTGACCCACCTGTGACAGGATTAAAGCCTAGTGTAAAACTCCCCGGCCCAGTAGTACATGCCGAGCCACTTTTAGGAATAACCGTATTCACAAATACAAAGCTCCCACGGAGTAGGAAATTTCGGACAGCGCGTTCACCTGGAAATTCAACACTACCACCAGAGGTAACATCAAGATCAATGACCCAGCCTTGTTTGCGTTGCCCAATAGTACCCCAGTTGAAAGAAGTATCCGTTAAGGTGCGCACAGTCAAACCATTTGTATTAGAGGCATTCATAAAGAATTGTTCCTGTAATTTACTGTAGTTAACAGGGACAATGTTATCGGATGTGTCGACAAAATCATCCCATAAACCATAGATAGACTGAATGTCAGTACTCGTTGTGTCATTGACTGTGAAGTAGCTACCGGTACCAACGATTACAATATAACCATCATATTGGGGGTGTTTAATCACAACTGGACGGTTAGTGATGGGCTGTGTAATGCCGCCACCATTGTAACTTGCAGTAAATAATTTTTGCACGGGGCGGTTAGAAGGGTTTGTTAAGCCACCAACAGTCGTACTATTCAAATTGAAGCGGTAAACATTGCCTTGGTAATCACCGGCATAAACAGCATCAACGGTGCCATCTCCATTTGTGTCGATAGCTTGGACAGCACCGAGACCATTCGGTGTGGTGCCGTCTGAACTTTCGGCTTTGCCGTTACCCGTGTTGATTTTGATAAAATCACTACCACGTGTCCATGTGCCATCAAGCCCACCATCGAGGAAGAGGACATAAAGTTCTGCATCGCCATCTGGGCTAGCACTATTATAACCATTGCCGAAAATAGCGACCCAGCGCTTTTGTCCACCGGCGCCATCAACGTTACTCATGGCGATAATAGGTTCGCGGACATGCGCACCGAGGTTAAGATTGTTGTTAGTCGCTCCTGAGCCAACGTCATCTCCCTGAGTGAATTCCCACATTATATTACCTGCCGCGCTGGCTTCACTATTTAAGGAAGCAGGGTTGGTAAGATTTAGGGCAAAGTAGCCAGGACCACCGACACCTAGTCCACCCACCGCGACGGTATTCCAGCTTGAAGTACCTGCATTTGTACCGCTAGTTGGTGCAATGTAAACATCGTTAACGGCTGGTGTCATATCGACAAAATAACGGTGCATGTAATCAGGAACGGCTAATTGAGAGAGGGATGAAAAAATACTATTGGGTATATAGGCAAATACTTCTTCACCTGAATTAGCATCAAAGCCATGCAACATACCATCATTGGCACCAATATAGACAACTTCTCTACGAGAGCTACTGGCGCTGACGAATTCACTATATAGATCACCGGTAATATCAGGGAACGGAGCCACATCACGTCCAGAAAAAGGTGGTGCGCCTACAAACACAGGGGCTGAATGAATAATGTCACCGAGTTTACCTGCAACAATAGGTCTTGAACGCAATTGTCCAGTATTGGCATTTGAACCTTCATTTTCAGATTGCCCACGCAGATAATTAAGGCGATTTTTACCAAGTTGAGTAGGTGTCGGTGGATTAGAGGTAATGGTTGGTGCTTTTAATTGGTTTTGTTGCGTTGTATTGAGTGATGCCCATTGAAAAGGAATGCCGTTAAAAGCATTGGGATCATAAGTAACAATATTGCGAGTATCCGTTGCGGTATCAGTTTTACTATCTAGTTCTTTCGCTGCATCCCAATTTTCAACGGGCGATACAACACCAGTGATACTGATGTTTTGTGCAACTAAGCTACCTGTATTGAGGTTAGTGTCAAAGAATGCTCTGAATACGCGCGAACCACTTTGTAAATCTTGCGTGTTGAATGCAACCGCTGATGCTGAACCTGTGCCAGCTTGAATTTCATCAAAGATAGCTTGCAGTGATGCGGTTAAGGCAGTTTGATCGGCGGCACTTAAGAAGTCACCTCGGCCATTCCAAGCGGCGTGTCGTAAATCATCAATTTTTTGTGCATCTGTACCAGGTGCTGGCCATCCTGTTACAACGGGGTTGGTGAAATTCGCAGGATTATCAGTAACGTTAGTTGGGTTGGAACCTAAAGTACCTTTAACACCAATGCCAACAGTGTAAGTTGACATGTGTTGGTGCATAGTTTCAAAAGGGTTAGTTCCACCAACATAGCGACCGCGATCACGAGTTGTTGTTGGAACATCATCTTGTAAAGAAGTATGAAGGTCACGTTCGTAATAATGCATTGCGACATCAGCAAGTGTATGTCCACTATTATCAGCGAAAGAGGCACCATCAAATGGACCTTTCGGAGTGCCGTTATTATTACCATCGCTATCAGCATTATGAATATTGTTAGGTGGATTTCCATTCCAAAAGCCATCCGTCATTAGAATGGTATAGTTCTGTTGACACTCGCCTGCTGGAGATGCTTGAACAGGACAGTTGTTGTTGCCAGGTGAGCTCGCACCTGTACCAAATATGTTGTTATTAGAGCAAGCGAAATAATTGCCCATTGCTTCGAGGTTCCGTCGTAAAGGGGTGCCACCTGACGATTGTGTTAGAAATATTCGATCAAACAGTGTTTTTTTATTACCACTGGCAGATGAAACATTCATTGAGTTAACAGGTATGCGATTACCAGAAAAATTGTTAATGGCTGCAAAACCGACGCGAATTGAAGTAATTGGATCTAATACGGTGGTTATTGCGGCTTTGGCCGTGAGTTCGCGACGCCTATAGTAACTATAAAAGTTGGCATAATTCTGTAGTTCTTGTGCTGCGGTACAAGTTATTGTTGATGTTGTTAGTCCATCTCCACCACAGTCTTCACGCGTGCCTGTACGTGTGAAACTGGTTGGGCACACTGCGGTTCCACCGCATGCTCCGCCAGTGCGAATTTCAGTTAATTGATGTGCATCATCAAAATCAACATTGCCATCTAGATCTGTATCAGTCCATGTGTAATAGCTAGCAGGGTAAACATTTTCATTTATATCATAGTGTGAATTGAAAATTGTATTGTGAGGCATACGCGATTGAAAAATATTATTGACGGTTAAGTTGAATGTTGCACTTCCTGATACGTAGGGGTCCACGCGGGCAGCGACAGGATTTGCATTGGTGAAAGTAGCACCACTGTTATCAACGCCTTTCCAAGGGGTATATTGTGTATTTGGATTATAGTAAACAGGGTTGAAAGTACTGTTTCTTACACGCCATACTCCACGCCATTCAGATGAATTATATCCGTTAGCATCCCAGAAGCCTGCAAACACGTTAAGAGCCTCTACTGATGGTGCTACACCACTATGAGGATTTTCTGGATCACTTTGAACGTAGAGGTAGCCGAAATGATGTATCGGTCCAGCGATGTAATAGCGGCCTTGATTTGTGCCTGATACCAGAACACTCCAATTCATACTACCCGAATCATCGTTGAGCACCATTACATTGGGTTCAACACCATCAGCAATTTCTAGAGCACTTTGTGAAATATTCAATGCACCAGCAAAAAGGCTGCTAGATGTGAGTCCAAGGCCAAACAATAAAGAGAATGTTGCTAATTTACGTAAAGTATTTAATTGAGGCATTTTCATTATTGCGCTCCCTTAGAAGTTGTTCAGTCCAAAAATAGTTTGAAGAAAGACCACGCTGTTGTCCGAACCACCGGTACCACGGGCAGTAATTCGAACTAACGTTGAGGCAGCAGCAGCAGATGATGCTGCTCGATTACCATAACCTGTGCCAACACTGACGTTGGCATTGCCACTAGCACTTTGCGTGCCTTGTTCAAGGCGTTGAATAACATATTTAGGTGCAGTGGTGACGCCTTGACCGGTACCTATGTTGGTTGCGCTTAAGAAACCGCGAGTGGGATCACCGCCACTCCAGTCAACATAGCTCTCTATACCTATAAGAGTGGGATCGTCACTATAGAGTCCATCAGCCCCGTTGAGGTCAAAGGGCGTTGCAGTTACAACAGTTTGCACATAAGTTTCTGCGTCAATGAGGGCAGCTTCAGCAGCCTCAAAAGCAACGTGACGGTCACGGGCATTACCTGCCATGCGTTCTTCGAGTTGTGTTGTGCGCATGCTGGTGACACCGAGTATGGTTAGCAGCAATAAAATAATCATGCTGATAATAAGTACTGCGCCTTGTTGATGTTGTAGTGGTTTCACAATGTTTTCCTTAGGGAAGTATTATGTTGGATGGTGGAGCTGCAACACTGGCACCACGATTACGAATTTTAATGGTTTCTGAGAATATATAACGTTGGCGACGATCAGCAGGGTAGGCCACTGCACTAGTCGATGTGATGGTTGTGCCAACAACGTTATAAGTAGTAGTGTCTACCGCTGTAGAAATTTCTTCTGGCGTGTGGAATAACAGTCCAACACGAACACTAACAACGTTAGCCCATTCATTCGCAGCAACATTGTCAGCTGTCACGTAACGTACGGCTGTGCCAAGATCGTTTGTTCCGACTATTGGTAGTGCTACACCGTAGATAATTTGCATGGTCTCGATACCTTGAACTAATTCTTGTGGAGGACCAAATTGAATATTACCAGTAATATTGGCTTGTTCTCGTCGGTAAAGAGAGTTGGTGGGTAGCGCATCACCATCGGTCGCGACGCTGGCACCAATGTAATATACAGATGAGGTGAATTTCACGACCTGCGAATCAGGACCAAAAGTTTTTGATGTTCCATTTACACCACTAGCACAGGGGCTTACATTAGGTTGCGGAATACCAAGCCCTTTAGTGCAATTTCCAGGTGTACCCGTTCCTGTATTATGAACAATAGTGTTATTCGTACCAGGGTTTGAATTTGACGCCTGAAAAATGGCAGCACTTTCCGTGTCGCAAACCATTAAAATATCACCGGGGTTAATATTATGGTTAATGGTATTTATTTTAAGTTGAGCAGCGGTAGGGTTATGTTGTGTAACACTATAAACACTACCACCACCTCGTAAGATTCTAAAACCATCTGAACCGACAAGACGTGTACCAGCGGTAGAGCCTTCAGCTTGAAGCTCAGCAGGGAAAACACTGGCACCGCCTTCAAAACCCGTGATAGGTGCACCGAAGAAGTCGAATTCATTGGCATTGTTTGTTAGAACATTTGTAACTTGAGCTTGCCCACTTTTTTGTGCGATACGACAAGGTAAAAAACCAACTTGTCGAATCTCTTGTGCTAATACACCGAGTGCATATCGAGCATTTTCTTGTGTACGTCCTAAATTATCCGCTATGCGATAACTTTGTTTACTACTTTGAAAAATTTGCAGAACACCATTAAGTAAGATGACGCTGATAGTAATGGCAATCATGAGTTCAATTAATGTAAAACCATTATTTAATTTCAAGTTCCTCATAGTACTGTGCTCACTGTGAACGTCTCGATGCGATTCGGATCTGCAACAGCGAGTGTACGGTTATCGACCCAAGTGACTGTTACAGTAATTTGCGCACGACCTGCCACAACATTAATGGCAACGGCGCCATCTCCTTGAGCAAGTGGCCCCTCTATTCCAAAACCGAGGCAGGTTGCATCGTTGTTCCAATTGCCTAGAGAACATTCCCATTGTGTAATATCAAAAGCAGCCATGTCTCCAGAACTACAGTTTGCAGCAGCTGCTTGGCAATTTACGTTGCTGGTGGGACCGGCCCCCATTCCTTGATTATAGGCTGCTAATAAGGTTTCTGACTGATTGGCGCGCATGCGATCAATAATATCGTAGGCGAGAATAGTTGCTTGTGAACGTTGGTAGGCACTGTAATTAAATTGTAGGCTTTGGGCTTGTAGACCGGCTAGGCCTAATAAACCAATAGCCAGCACAAAGGCTGCGATCAGTACTTCAATCATGGTAAAACCATGTTGGCGTTTAGGGTTAATTATGGGCATGGGGTAATCTCCCTGACACTAATGCGACCGGTGACGGCGATACGAATTCGGCGGCCTGCTGTGACGTTGGCATTACAGAGTGACCATGTTTCTTCTGCACCAAGGTTGGTAGAGCCTCGAGAGTTGAAAGTAATTGTATTGTTAACACCACTGGTAAAGGTGTTATCTCCAGATAAAGCAGGGGCTGTGCGTAGTAGTTCACCGGTTGAAACGACGGTGAGTGACCAGCCTTGTGTCCAGTCGGTGCCAGCATTAGACGTAATGGCTATCGAAGTGCCTCGTTTGATAGCTTCACTACGAGCTAGATTAACAGCACTACCAAATTCATTTGCATAAGTGGTAATTTGGTTACGTCTAATCAGATTGGTAAAGCTGGGAATAGCATATGAGAGCAGTATTGCTGCGATGACAAGGGTTATCATCAACTCGATGATGGTAAACCCACGCATAAAACATGGCGAAGTTGTATTTTTCACTTTCATAGTCCTTTATTTAGCACTAGTTGAGGGAATTGTCTGTGTCAGTCCGATAAGCCGCTAGATCTGCCCGATAGGTGGTCATTATTATCTTGATTTGACCTTACTATATAGCCCCCACATTGGGTGCGCTCTTCGGTATAATGACTAGTATAGCCTGATTTTAGTGAGTTTTTTGATGTCGAAACACCCTGATTGCTTAATTATTGGCGGCGGCCTGATTGGTATGCTGACCGCACGTGAATTAGCGCTGGCCGGTTTACAAGTGTGCTTGCTTGAACGGGGTGAAACAGGTCGTGAGTCCACGTGGGCGGGTGGGGGTATTCTTTCACCGCTTTACCCTTGGCGTTACACGGATGCGATTTCAGATTTAGCGCAATATAGCCAAGTTGTTTACCCTGACTTGGTGCAAGCATTAAAGGATGAAACGGGGCAGGATGTTGAGTGGACACAAAGTGGTTTATTGATGCCCGATTGTCCCGATGTGGAATCAGCAAAACAGTGGGCAGATCGCTATGGTGCGGAGCTTACCTATATAGAGAGTGATGAACTGATTAGAATTGCACCGGCTTTATCCGCTGATTTGTCGCAATCAGGGGCAGTATGGATGCCAAAGGTTGCGCAAGTACGTAATCCTCGTTTTGGAAGTGCCTTACGCCGAAGTATTGATAAGTTAGGTGTGACTGTGTTCACCAATACGGAGGTCAGAGAGATCACGCTTGGTAACCGTAAGGTTGAAGCGGTTGTTACCGCCGCAGGGGAACGCATTGTTAGCAATCGAGTGGTGGTTGCCAGTGGTGCGTGGAGTGCGGGCTTGCTTGCAAACGTAGGCTTGGAATTACCGGTAGCACCGGTACGTGGGCAAATGTTGTTATATAAAGCGAACCCAGATACTTTAACGCGGATTATTTTGAATCAGGATCGTTATGTTATTCCGCGTCGGGATGGGCGGGTGTTAGTCGGCAGTACACTTGAGCATACCGGTTTTGAGAAACAAACGACGGATGCTGCACGGCTTGAACTCACAGCAGAGGCGGTTCGCATTGTGCCTGCGTTGGCAGATTTCCCGATAGAAGCACATTGGGCGGGTCTACGACCGGGATCGCCGGATGGTGTGCCCTTTATAGGTGCTTGCCCTGATGTTGAGGGTTTGTATTTAAACACCGGGCATTTTCGAAATGGCGTTATTTTGGGGCCAGCATCAGCGGCCATGCTGGCAAGCACATTATTAGGCACCGCATTTGATTTATCCTCGAAGGCTTATGCGCCGATACAAGATGCATCTGCTCCTCATTTGGTCGTTACAGAATAACGGCAAGTATTTGTATTATTTCGTCAATTAGCCCTATACTTGTCTGCGGAGGACATCGAATGGAATTAAGCACAGAAACCATTATTCAGCGACTTGAGTCGTGCAATATTTACCCGACACCACAGCGGATGAAAATAGCCGAAGTGATGCTGGACAAATTCCAACATCTCTCTGCAGATAATGTCTTACAAGCCGTGAATGTGGATGGCGCAGCGGTTTCTAAAGCGACTGTTTACAATACCTTGGGTTTGTTTGCTCAGAAAGGTTTGGTTAGGGAAGTGATTGTTGATCCGTCTAAAGTTTTTTATGACTCTAATACTCGCAATCACCATCATTTTTACAATGTCGATACCGGTAAATTGAGTGACATTGGTCAAAGTGATTTGTTGATTGATCAGTTGCCAGCGTTGCCAGAAGCAACAGAAATGGATGGCGTTGATGTCATTATTCGATTGCGTGAAAAATCTAGTTAAAACGCATCATCGTTATTACTTAAATTTAGTAACGTACTATAAAGATTGCTTCACTTCGTTCGCAATGACAGGGTGTTTTACCTGTCAACTAACACCTTAATTCAAACCATACTCAAGTGTTATAAAGAATCGTCTCTTAAAAACTTGTTCTTTTTCAAAGTCAAAATAATCACTAAATAAATTCTGGAATGTTAAGGCAACTTGGCCTTTATGACCTGCATAACGGATTTTTTTTGCGATCCGAACGTTTAGAATATTGAAAGGTCCTGTTTCATTGCCCCCACCAAAATTGTATTTTCCATAGTGATGGGCTGAAAAGCTGGTGCGAATATCCGGTTGTAAGTCATGAATAACTTGAATAGAGCTAATGACTCTAGGTGCTTGCTCAGAAAGATTGCTGAAGCGTTGATTTCCAATAAAACCTCGGTTGATTTCGTTTAAGGTTTTTCCTTTAACCCGTGTATCGGTATAAGCCAGATGCACGCTTGTTTCAGGATTAATCTTATATTGCAGTTGTGCTTCAAAACCTTGTGAAATGGCATTGCCAACATTGTCATAAAAACGAACGCGATCTTGATTGGCAGGTAGGCCTAATAAAATGCTGAACGGATCAGTAAACGCTCTATTTTCTACATCACTAATAATATTTTTGATTTTATCGTAGAATAATTTAGCATCAATATTTAATTTATATTTAGGGAAGTTACCAACATAAGCCAGTTCAAATGAAGTGATTTCTTCAGGTTCAAGTTTACGATCTGCGAGAATAAGTTGATTAATTTCTACGCTATTACCACTTGCATCAAAAGCTTCAGTCACCGAGTCTGCATTGGTTTCAAATACAGTTGGCGTCCGGTATGCACGTGAGACACTAGCGCGGACGGTGTGGTTGGCAGAAAAATGATGATTAATCGCGAGCCGAGGTGAAATATCTGTTCCAGTAATATCATTATTTTCGATTAAGGCACCTGCATTAATGGTCCATTTAGGATCCGGTTTCCATTCGGCATGGCCAAACAGTCGATAGGTAGTGTTAGTTATAAAATCACTATTGCTAGGTTGATCGAATAACCGTGCAGCACCTGATTGTTCGTAACGGGCGCTGGCACCCCAGACGACTTTTAAGGCATTATTAAGCTCAATGTTATGTTGCAATTCGAGATCGTAACGATGCATTAAACGGGTGTTGCTTAAATTAACACGCTGATCAGCTACGCCAAATGCGGCTGACGTTCCTGCACCTAAAATACTATCAATAAAATCAGTTTGGAAATCATCATCTATACGTTGGTAGTTGTGGTAAAACTGGATACTAAAATTTTCTTTTGCATCGACCTCATGACGCCAGCGTAATAATTGAAAGTGGGTACGCCCCTTCACGTCACGTTCGGGATCGACTTGTAGATCGCTAAAGGGTTCGATATCACCGTCTTGTCGAATTGAACTGCGGTAGCCATATTGAAATTCAAACTGGTTATCTAGATTAGGTTGGTAATCAGCACGATAGTTAAAGCTGCGTATTTCTTTATCGTCCGGGAATTCAGTGACTTCAAAACCACTATCTCTCGCGTAACTGGCAGTGAGTCGGTAATCGAGACGTCCGCTATGTCCACCAAATCGAGCTAAATAACGGCGAGTATTTCTTGAGCCTTGTGTCAATTTGGCGTAAGTACCTAGTGTGTCTGATGCATGGCGTGTAATGATATTAACCACTGCGGCAAATGAATTGGCACCATAACTGGCCGCATTAGGTCCGCGAATAACTTCTATTCGCTCTATGTCTTCTGGTTCAATCGGGAGCTCGGGCCACTCAACATTACCTAAGATGGGCGTGTAAACAGAACGGCCATCAATTTGTACTTGCATGCGAGAAGAATATTCACCACCAAGGCCATGATAACTAATCGATGAACGGTAACCGCGTACATGGGCAACCTGAAAGCCAGGCACGAGGCGTAATACATCGGGAAGTTCGGACGAGCCATACGCCTCGATCATTTCGCGGGTAATAATGGTGATGGAAACGGGGCTATCTTTAACAGATTGGGAAATGCGTGTTGCGGTGAGCGACATGGGGATCTCACCGAACAATTCTTCCTCGTTAAGTAAATCAGTTTCAGCAGCAACAATAGCAGACGAGGCTAGGCTTAGGATTGAGGCAGCAATCACTTTAGATACGCTACGTGTGGCTGAAAAAAGCATTAAACATTCCAGTTAATTATTTTTGTAACCACTTATAGTAGGGTTTTTGACCATCAATGCAAATATCTTTGTTGATGTTAGGAAAATAATAACTTATTGCTAATAGTTTTATATTTATCAATTAGTTACATTTATTGTTAATTTAGTCCTATTCTGGGTGTGGATATTAATTGTGAATAATTCACAATTAAATTGTGACGTCTTTAGCAGTATTATTTCAAGGAGGAGGATAAACTATATCTGTATTTAGGATTCTCCTCCTAACTCTTGATGGTAATTTTCACACCAGCCACTTAGCTGGTGTTTTTTTGCCTCGAACCATCGAAGATGGTTGAGGTACTTACAACGAAGCCCTGTTTACAGGGATTCTGTAAGTGGTGAACCTCTAAGCCACAGAAGCAAAAGAGACAGCAAGAAACCAAACGTTCCACGAATAAGATTCGAAGATGGTTGAGGTACTTAAAAACTGCCGGTCATTGCGAACGGAGTGAAGCAATCTTTATGATGAGTTGCATGATTTAAGAGATTGCTTCACTTCGTTCGCAATGACGGCAATGATTATTTATTAACCCGATTTTTAATCAAATCTTCAACCACGCCTGGATCTGCCAATGTCGACGTATCACCTAAACTATCAATGTCATTTTCAGCGATTTTCCTTAAAATACGCCGCATGATTTTGCCGGAACGTGTTTTCGGTAAGCCAGGTGCCCATTGAATAATATCGGGTTTGGCAATGGGACCAATTTCACTGCGAACCAAGGCGATGAGTTCTTGGCGTAAACCTTCGGTTGGCTCAACGCCAATAATCGGTGTGACGTAGGCATAGATACCTTGACCTTTGATCTCATGCGGGTAGCCAACAACGGCGGCTTCGGCAATGGATTCATGCAGGACTAAGGCGGATTCCACTTCGGCGGTGCCCATGCGATGCCCTGAAATATTTAAGACATCATCCATGCGACCGGTGATCCAGTAGTCACCATCGGCATCGCGTTTGGCACCGTCACCGGTAAAGTAGTAACCGGGGTAGGTCTTGAAATAAGTATCAACAAATCGATCATGATCACCGTAAATAGTGCGCATTTGCCCTGGCCATGAGTTGGTTATGACTAATGCACCACTGGCTTCAGTATCTTCAATAAGCGTGTTGTCAGCGGTATCAATAATGCCGGGTTTGATACCAAAGAAAGGTTGTGTGGCGGATCCAGGTTTCAGTGTGGTTGCACCGGGTAATGGCGTGAGTAAGTGACCACCAGTTTCGGTTTGCCACCACGTATCCACAATCGGGCAGCGGCCTTCGCCAACAATGTTGTAATACCATTCCCATGCTTCGGGGTTAATCGGTTCACCAACACTGCCGAGTAAGCGTAGGGATTTGCGTGAGGTTTTTGTGACCGGTTCATTGCCTTCACGCATGAGTGCGCGCAATGCGGTGGGAGCGGTGTAGAATACGGTGATGTTGTGTTTATCGACTACTTGCCAGAAACGTGAGGCATCGGGGTAATTCGGGACGCCTTCAAAAAACACGGTGGTTGCACCGTTTGCCAACGGCCCATATAAAAGATAACTATGGCCGGTGATCCAACCCACATCTGCCGTGCACCAGTAAACATCGCCTTCCTGTAAGTCGAAGGTGTACTTGGTGGTGATGGCCGCATAAAGCAGATAACCGCCAGTGGTGTGCAGTACGCCTTTGGGTTTTCCTGTTGAACCCGAGGTATAAAGAATAAATAAGGGATCTTCGGCATCCATTTCTTCAGGTGGGCAGTCAGCAGAAACATTTGCCATGGCATCGTGATACCAAACATCATGCGCTTCATTCCAATCAATATCACCACCGGTACGTTTAACCGTTAAGACGGTATGCACATTGGGGCAACCGGCAATGGCTTTATCAACATTGGCTTTAAGAGGAATGTGTTTGTTGCCGCGCACGCCTTCGTCGGCCGTGATAACAACACGGCAATCGGAATCAAGAATACGTCCCTTGAGTGATTCGGGTGAAAAACCACCGAATACGACAGAGTGCACGGCACCGATACGCGCGCAAGCGAGCATGGCATAACCCGCTTCGGGGATCATTGGCATGTAAATACAAACACGGTCACCTTTTTTAACACCACGATCTTTTAATACATTAGCCAGTTTACTGACCTGTTCGTGAAGTTCACGGTAGCTGATATTTTTGTCATCATCAGGGTTATCACCTTCCCATATAATGGCCACCTGATCGGCG
>CAZIWG010000014.1:0-24478 GCA_964542925.1 uncultured Granulosicoccaceae bacterium
TTATGCACAGTGCCAATGATGAAAATCTGGAAAAACTCCACCAGTTAAAGCTGGAACACAGCGATCTGGATCAAATCATTGCACTTTTACAGGAACAAACGATTATCGACCAACTACAGTTGCGTCGATTAAAAAAGCGGAAATTACTTATCAAAGACATAATTACCCGCCTTGAGAGCAAGTTGATTCCAGATCTGGATGCCTAAGCTCAGACTTCTTTTAATTCCTGCATGGAAATAAATTCAGTGGCATCAGGGCTGTAACCCATTATTTCACCTAGCTCAGTAAATTTATTTACCCCTGTACTCAGCTCTATATCTTCAGGCATAAATTGTGAGGGATGTTCATAACCAGCCGTGTGAGCCAGCGACAACAACTCTTTACGGAAACCTTGTACAAAACGGGCAAGACGCTGTGCTTTGGTATCGATATGTAAACCACCCTGACGCCATTTGCTCATAGTCGCAATACCCGTTGGGCAATCCCCTGTATGGCATGCCTGAGATTGAATACAGCCAATTGCCAACATCGCTTCACGGGCAATTGAGATCATGTCACAGCCCATTGCATAGGCGAGAATGGCACGATCCGGGAATCCTAACTTACCACTACCAATCCAGATGATACCGCGAGATAAACCGGCATGTTGGAAAATTTGATAAACACGCATAAAGCCAATTTTGAACGGTAAAGAAACATGATCGGCGTAGGTTAGCGGTGCTGCACCGGTGCCGCCTTCACTGCCATCGACGGTAACAAAATCAACTCCCTGACGACGGGTTTTCATTTTCTCTGCCAACTCTTCCCAAAAACCAGTTTCGCCAATCGCTGCTTTAATACCGACAGGTAGTCCTGTTTTTTCTGCAATCAGTTCAACGAAATCAATGAGCTCATCAACATTGGAAAACTGTGAATGACAATTGGGCGAAATACAATCTATTCCTTCTGTAACACCGCGGGTTTCTGCAATTTCACCCACCACTTTATTGCCGGGTAACACCCCACCTTTGCCAGGCTTGGCGCCTTGTGAAAGTTTTATTTCAATCGCACGAATTTGTGGGTTCTTGGCAACTTTATCAGCAACAACATCGATTGAAAAATTACCGTCTTTATCGCAAGCACCGAAGTAGCCGGTGCCAATTTGCCAAACAACCGTACCGCCCAGCAAGTGATATTTACTCACACCACCTTCACCGGAATTATGGTAACAGCCCGCTATATTGGCACCGAGGTTCAATGCTGAAATGGCATTTTTACCCAGAGCACCAAACGACATGGCAGACACATTAACAATGGAATTAGGACGCCACGAGCGACGACGATTATGCATTTCTCCCATGATTTTCACACAAGGAATTGCGCTGGGATCATCACCGGGATAAGTAGCGTCTTTTTCAGGAAATGGAAATGCGGCATTCTTAATAATGGGGTAACCGATACCGTACTGCATTTCAGTGGTACCGAACGCTGCATAATTATTTGCCCCTTTTGAGGTGGCGTAAATCCATGAGCGCTCAGTACGGTCAAATGGCATTTCTTCTTTATCATGAGCTACCCAGTATTGACGTAACTCAGGACCAATCATTTCCAGAAAATAACGCATATGCCCAAGCACAGGGTAATTATGCAAAATTGCATGTTTTTTCTGGGTAACGTCGTAGAAAAAAACTAGCCCAAAAAAGATAATGACACCAGCCAAGATCACGACTACAAGCTCAATTTCCATGATAATTCCCTTATTATTATTTTTTCAGTACATTCCTACTTTTATTTTTATCACTATTGAACTGCAAATGAGTTATTAGCTTTCGTCAGTGTCGCCAATCCATTCTTCAAGTGCCGCAATAATGCTACGCGCTTGATCTGCGCTTGAAATATTGAATTTTGATTTTTGGAAGTATTCGCCATTGCGTTTTTGATAACGACGAATGGTGTATTTATCTTTACCGTACTCTTCTTTTGCTTTGTTCCAGTCCTGGAAACGATACATGATGGTCGACCACGCACCCTTTGTTAGTACTTTTTTATCCAGTTGTTTGACCAGGATTTGGCCATCTTCTGAATACTCAATCGAAAGATCGTCTACTGTTTCAGCCATGATATTCTTTTATTCCTAAGGTAATTAAAAACTGCCACAAGATTAACAGAAACATGGACAAAGTTAAGCCCTGTTACAAGATCAACTAGAAACCAGCTAAAAACAGCCTTAAACGCAACCCCCAATAAGAGCTGTAGCCAACTTCTACATCAAAAATATTTCCCTCAGTATCAATAATAAAGCTGGTTGGGAAGCCGGTGACCCCATAATGTCGCGCCCAATCACCTTCTTCATCCAAAATCACGGGGAAATCTATATTTTGTGCCTTGATGTGAGTCTTTACCTCATTGAGATCACCCGATTGCGTGGCAAAACTCAACACAGCATAATCTTTTGACAAGGATGAAATAGTTGATTCTTCAAAACGACAAATAGGGCACCAGCTTGCCCAAAAATGTACCAGTACCGGTTTACCCACATATTGATTAAGTGATACTTGTTGACCATCAATCAACCGTGCATTGATAGCCGGCGCCGGACCACTGATCACATTTCGTGATTGCCAAAACTGAAAGCCCACATAAACCACTGTGAGCAAAACAAATTGAATCAACAGGCTGCGCCAGAAACGCGGACGCTTATAAAAAACAACTGAGAGAGATTTGGACATACCCAATACTAATACGCTCGCAGCTAGTGCGACAAGCAGTCTAACTTAATGATGTTTGTGTCGCTGGTCTAAAAAGGGGGCAGGAAAATCAGCCGCGTATTTTTTAATCCACTCTTCAGCGGCTTGCTGACAGGTCAATTCTCGCCCCTGTTCTTCTAGTTCCTGTCCTTTGTAATGCTCAATATGACAAACTTGTTCAACCATTCGGACTGTATAAAAATCACCCGCATCCATGAATTCAACACCGATTTCATAACCACAATCTGCCTCACGACACCATGCAACACGACCACGACTTTCAACTTCACCATGAGGAATAGGCACAGACAGAGCAACCATCACGCCAGGAACCAATGGGCTTTGACTGGTAAAACTTAAACCACCGTAACCAATATTATTTAAACTTTCCGGACAATTTTCTGTTACTGCATCCGGGCGAACATTGATCGGCATGCCTGACGGATGTCGAATGTAGGAACGCATACCAAACACTCC
Source organism: uncultured Granulosicoccaceae bacterium (assembly GCA_964542925.1). Classification (GTDB taxonomy): domain Bacteria; phylum Pseudomonadota; class Gammaproteobacteria; order AKS1; family AKS1; genus Sulfuriflexus. The sequence continues at coordinate 3,204 of CAZIWG010000014.1, forward strand.
TTGCTGTCTTACTCTAAGATTAGGCATCTAATAACCGTTTTGCCATATTTTAGTGCATTAAGAAACAATCGTTTACATTTCATAGCGCTATGGTGGTATACGTAAGTGTTTTCTAGTAAAAAAATACCCCGTAAAACGGGGCATTTTTAATCAATATTGTTCTATTAACGATTATTCAGGAATAACATTGGCGGCCTGTAGGCCTTTCGGCCCCGTTTCAACATCAAAAGTAACACTCTGACCTTCCGCTAAACTCTTGAAACCTTCCGCCGTAATGGCCGAGAAATGCACAAACACATCATCGCCACCTTCACTTGGCTCAATAAAACCAAAACCTTTAGAATCGTTAAACCATTTCACTTTTCCAGTTGCCATAAAAAATATCCTCTCCAAATGCTAGATCATCTACGCAATCCTATCCTGCATGAGAATATCACCCAAATTTCAAAGGTCAACCAAAAAACACTATGAAATCATAACATTAGAATAAGCTAATGCTTTATTTATAATATTCAGAGGTCTGGATAACCCTCGCCAGGTGGCATTTGTAAAAAATATCCTTGCTCACCCAACAAATGACGCACATCTTCAATATCTGCATATCCAAGCTTGTTACGACCGACCAGATCAAGAACCATAATAAATTCAAGCTCACCCATCATAACAAGCAACGATTCAGGAACATCGCTGAAGTCATCTTGTTTCTTCACATAAAGATAACAATCAGTTTTCTTATCACCTTTATAAATAACACAATTCATCAACGACTCCCTTAATGTGCACCCTGTAGCCATTTTTCTAATAATGGCTGTGCGAAGGCTCTTAAATCAGTTATTCGACTATCTAACCTGTCACAAATCTCAACAGCAGCTTGGTTCCACTGCCCTCCCTGCGCTAAATCAGCGGTGTATAAACTAGACCATTCTTTCACCATCTCAGCAGACACTTCTACGTGACACTGTAATGCCAAGGTTTTGCCGATGACATAAGCCTGATTTTGATAAGCCTGACTGGATAAAATCAATGTCGCAGCTTCCGGCAAACTAAATGTTTCGCCATGCCAATGGAATAAATCAACTTCACCACTAAAATCGCCTAACCAATACTGCGCCTCAGAGCCATCAACACGACTAACCGCATGCCAACCAATTTCCTGACCCGCATTACCCTTAAATACCTCGCCACCCAATGCTTTACATATCAGCTGACTGCCCAGGCAAAAACCCAGCATGGGAATATCGGCAGCATGGGCTTGCTGAATTAAACTCAATTCTTGTTTAATCCACGCATCGCCATCATTGACACTCATCGGCCCGCCCAAAAAAACCAGGCCAGAAACACCCGATAAAGATGCTGGCACAGATTGACCTCCATCAATCGCGATGATTTCATAATCTATTTTCTGTTGCTCCATCAACTCAGCAAGGAAACCAGGGCCTTCACAGGCAATATGTCGAAAAATTCTAATCAAAACCTAAAACTCCTATTCGAAACTGCATGTCACCACTATAATACAAGCCATGCAAAAAAGTCTGTCCATTCCGAACATAAAAACATGCTTTTTACTTAGCCTCGTTCTATTACTAAGCGCTTGCGTTACCACTCCACTAGAACAGGATAATATCAATGATCCGGTCTTACAAAAAATTCATCAAGCCTTTGCAAAAACGATTGAGGATGCTTTCAATGATCCAAACGAAGAATGGACCAGTGGCTGGCTCGGTAACATGTGGATAAATTTTCACGAAGGTAAGCAACGTGGTCTCTGCTATCAATGGAAATATCGTATTCATGCTGGCGTGAAAGATATAGTACTTGCTCAAGGCTGGCAGCTAACGGGTATCGTCATCAACCAAGGCGCTGATGGCGAACATCATGCAGTGATTGTTTACGACCCATCGCGAATTAAACCAGAACAACTCGTAAACGCAGATATCACCCAACCGGTTTTTGTTCTTGATGCATGGCGACGCGGCCAGCCGGATATCTATCGTGTTAGCGAGTGGCTAACACTTGCGCGTCATCAGCATGTACCGGCAAAATTAATCGATGTAAATTAAACTACTATGCGTTTTTAAAATAATGTTCTAAATATTCCGAAAACGAGACATTATCCTGTGCTTCAATTTGTTGCTGTCGCAATAGCGACTCCATAGCCGTTTTTTCCATCAATTGATTACTTTTCTCTGATGCTTTTATTTTAGAAAAATATTCACAATGTTGTGCTGACATGCGTCTTGCAAAATAATAGAAGCCTTCTTCATTTTCGCGCATTTCTTTTAACATGATTGCCGAAGGGGTTAATGAAGAATCATTAATTGCAGCTGTCTGTTGTGCTAATGCTGCCTGATAAGGCTGCCCATCAACAGCAGCATCAAGTAATTCACAAACGGGCTGCATTGCTTTCACTACTTCAATTGCCCAGTCTTTTAAAAGAATCTCCTGACCATTTCGTTGTAGTAACAATTTTGGATCACGCCCTCGATGTGCGGTGTTTAATTCGTTCTCATCTATCTCATGACGCGCTTGTGCATCTATCATTGGGCTGTCTGCTAACAAGCAATACAATACAAAGGCTTCGAGAAAATATAATTGCGTCTCACTCACACCAAGTGGCTCAAAGGCGTTCACATCTAAAGAGCGCAGCTCAATATATTCAACACCACGTTGTTGTAATGCTGTACTTGGTTTCTCATTCCCTTTTGGCACTTGTTTCGGGCGAACCGTACTATAATATTCATTCTCAATTTGTAAAATATTAGCATTTAACTGGCGATATTCACCATCCACCTCAATACCTATTTTTTCATATTCAGGGCAGGGTGTTGATATTGCCACTCGCAAACTGTCTATATATTTTTCTAGGTTATCGTAATTTGCTTTAACGCCTGTTTCATTCTCTTTATTGTTTTGATAACCAATATCGCCCATACGTAAGGAAGTTGCGTATTCTTCAAAATAAGTATTGTCATTAAAAACTTTTAAGTTTGTATCTGCACCACCTAAAAATGACTTACAGACAGCCGGTGATGCACCAAATAAATAAGGAACCATCCAACCTAGTCGCTGTAAATTTCGCAGGATGGAAAAATAACTATCATTGATAAATGTTTGCTGATCGGAATTATTTTCTTCTATTTGTTGATACGCTTTCCAAAATGATTCCGGTAAAGAATAATTAAAATGAACCCCAGCAATTACCTGCATAACGCGACCAAACCGATAACCCAAGCCCTTGCGGTAAACTGTTTTCATCAACCCTGCATTGGATGTACCATACTGAGCAATCGGAATACTGGTTTCACCTGCCACAACACAAGGCATGCTAGTTGCCCAAAGCATTTCATCTTCAAGTTGAGTAAAAACAAATTTCTGTGTGTCAGATAAAAAATTCATCGCTTCTTTAACTGATTCACAGGGGGGGGTAACCAACTCAAGCAGTGCTTCAGAATAATCAGTGGTGATATAGGGGTTGGTTAACGCTGAACCCAGCTTAGTTGGGTGCGGCGTTTGGGAAATACTGCCTTGTGGATTAACTCGTAAGGTCTCTTTTTCGAGACCGATACGGCTATTCTCTAACAGCTTCCCTGCAGAAATACTTTTCAGTTGCGCTATGCGCTGTACAAAACGGGAGGTCAAAATACCTTATCCAGATTAGAATCATTAATTTAATGAATAATAACCTGCTAGAGAATAATGATCATCCCCGAATTTATAGTATCCGAGCCTTACTAAGTAATATGAGGGTCTGAGACAAGCACAACATGATGCCCATCTGCTTGCTCATGATCAGCAATTTTTTGTGCTTGTCGCATTGCATCATGCGTATTTTGATAGGTCGCTACATACAAAACCCGACCATTGTAGCGATGCGCTAATGTATATCCATAGCTCTCATCACGTACCTCAATAAGATGGGTATCCTTAGGTACTTGAGTTGTTTCCGTCATAACAGCGCAATAATCCAAACAATGGGAGTATGTAAACTGTTATCGACCTAGTGAGCAAAATATTGAGGATTGGGGTAAAGAAAACCCAGCTAAACAACTTAATTTCTCCTAAAAATACACTTTTAATGATTTATTTACTAATATGCCAGTCGTAAGCACAATCAAGATGAATTCTTACGGCCACGATACCGTTAATGCCATCCTCTAACATCGCATTCACTGGGGTGCGATTTTGGAAACGATTATTAACTCGGTTCATCCACATTCCACCTGCTGCGGCATTACATGGATTTGAAGTACGTAGCGCATCATCAATACCCAGTAAATGGTCAACATATTCGTTTAACCGTGTATCATCTTCAGGGAAAACAGATGAGCCTTGGCGATAACTACGGATTTGACGTGAGCGCGTATCATCAGGGAGCCCTAGTAACTGCACTTGCCCTGCATCATTTACTTTCCAGCCATCCAGCATCGCAATAATATTGCGGGTAAAACGGATTTTCTGTTCGTCATCCATGCTCTGCATTTTAGAAGGTACTGCTTTATTTTCAGCCATTATTCACTACCAATTTACGTTTTAAGCTAGTTTCAATCATAGCACATCACATAAAATTGATTTATAAAGACCTGTTGTTTGTGGGTGTAAATGCGCTACGCAGAATACTCGACACCAGTGCCACCCAAACCACAATAACCATTCGGGTTCTTAGCCAAATACTGTTGATGATAATCTTCAGCGTAATAAAATTGAGGTGCTGATAATATTTCAGTCGTAATAGAATTGAATCCTGCCGCTAACAACGCCTGTTGATAATGCCGTTTAGAGGCTTCTGCCGCGGTTTGTTGTTCCGCATCGTAAGTATAAATACCTGAGCGATATTGCGTTCCCGCATCATTCCCCTGGCGCATTCCCTGAGTAGGATTATGTGCTTGCCAAAATATCTGAAGTAATTCCTCGTAAGCAACCTTTACCGGATCAAAAACAACCAAAACCACTTCGTTGTGCCCTGTTTGCCCACCGCACACTTCCTGATAGCTAGGGTTGGGAGTGAAGCCCGCGGCATACCCTACCGCTGTTGAATAAACACCTTCGGTTTCCCAAAACTTTCTTTCTGCTCCCCAGAAACATCCTAAACCCAATATCACCATTTTCATTTGTGTCGGGAAAGGTGCTTCTAAAGGGTGGCCATTCACATAATGTTTTGCCGGTACTGACATTTTTTCATCACGACCGGCTGGAGTATCTTCAGCGTTCGGCATTTGAGGTTTTTTTATTCATAGACACATTTGATTCTCTCTAAAGTAGTTGTATTGTATTGAGCATCATTACCTAAATATTGACCTTTCCGATAACGACTGGTTCCTTTACATTAAGCCATTCCATGTTAATGTTATCCGCATCAACCTATTTGGAGATAGCCATGCCACATTCCTGCTTTAAATTTATTATAGCCGCCTTAATCAGTATTAGTTTTATCGCTAGCTCACCCGCCTTTGCCGCATCAAAAACCGAAATTGATATCGAGGTTAAACAAGCATTGAAACGCTTCCATAAAAAAGTAGGCGCTGCGGATGAATATAGCAAGCTCGCTAAAGGGATGTTGGTCTTTCCAAGTATATTCAAGGCTGGTTTTGGAATCGGTGGTGAATACGGTGAAGGTGCCATGCTGATTAATGGAAAAACAGCAGAATATTACAGCACTGCCGCTGCTTCCATTGGCTTTCAACTCGGCGCACAAACAAAAACTGTCATCATTATTTTCACTACATCAAAAGCATTGAAAAAATTCCGCGACAGTGATGGCTGGGAAGCCGGTGTAGATGGCTCAGTAGCACTCATAGATTTAGGTGCGGCGACGACCATTGATACAAACACTGTAAAGAACCCAATCATCGCATTTGTATTTAATAACAAAGGGCTGATGTATAACCTTTCATTAGAAGGTTCAAAATACAGTAAAATTGATCGCTAAATAAAATTAGAGATACCAATACCTCGTTCCTTGATAGCGGATTCAAGGTCAATAAAGAACATCGTCTGAAATTGGGTCCCGTTCATAGTCCAGCTCCTGACCTGCCAGCACCTTGTGCTGGCAAGAAAAATGCTCGGCCAATTTTAGGGTCGCAAGCATATCTTTCAGCTGCTTGCTCATCAGATAATTTTTCATTATTTGCTTCAGAACAAAGACACAGCATATTGATAATACTAAAAACTGTTTTCATTCCCAGATCAGTAACAATTGCATCCGTGATTCTTTCTAAAGAAGGCTCCGGATCAAACATCTCCATTTGTACATCAACCAACATTTGAGATGGCGAGGGGATACTCATCCCCTTTAAAAATTTTTCAAATTCTGCTTCCTGATTGGGATAAACTACCCATAAATAATACCCATACATCGATCATTGAATTTAGACTATAATTTTATATAGTCCATACTTATATTTCGTCCAGTAGCCCTATTACTTTAATGGTTGTAAGCAGTTTATGTCCGATTCAGATAGCCAACGCCGATTCATTCTTGAACACACTAATGTTCGAGGTATTATTACCCATCTTGATAACAGCTGGCGTACGATGCTGGAAGGACGTGATTACCCACCGATTATTCGTGACTTGCTCGGGCAAGCCGCTACGGCGATCTGCTTACTCAGTGCGACCCTCAAATTTAACAGCTCACTGACTTTACAAATTCAAGGTGGCAATCCGATTAACTTACTTGTTATGCAAGTAAACGAGTCTCAGCATTTTCGTGGTATGGCAGAATGGCAAGGCGAGCTTGAACCAGCTAGTTTGCAAGATCTTTGTCATGGTGGTCAGCTCAGTATCACGATCGAAAAAGAATCGGGCGAGCGTTATCAAAGTATTATCGACATGCAACAAGAGTCGCTCGCTAGAGCGTTACATAGTTATTTTCAACAATCAGAACAACTACCCACAGACTTATGGCTTGCTACCAACGACGAGCATGCGGTAGGAATGTTGTTACAAGCTCTGCCAGCGAAAAAAAGAAATCATGATCCAGACGCTTGGGATCGTGCTTGCGTGTTGGCGAACACACTTACGAATGAAGAATTACTCGATGTACCTACCGAGGAATTATTACACCGGCTTTATCATGAGGAGGATATTCGCCTTTATGAGGCAAGCCCCGTTGCATTTCGTTGTGACTGTTCACAGCAACGTGTTGCTGATAGTTTACGCAGCATAGGCAAAGTAGAAGTTCAGGAAATTATAGATGAACAAGGGATGATTAGCGTCAATTGTGGTTTTTGTCAGCAAGAATATCAATTCGACCGCGTTGATGCCGCGCAACTATTTTCTGACATCGCTTCACCCTATATTCCACCCACACAACATTAATCCAACCAACATTCCAGATAAAATAAACGAAACCCTTCTGACGAACGAGATGGCCCCACTACTTTAGCGGCATAAGACTTTTTACTCTCATCGGCTTTTTCTCGTGCTAGCGCTTCTGATTCAACAATCTCAACACAGTTCTCAGGAAAACGATCACGATGTCGTCGCGGTGCATACACCACTGCAAAATGCTCTTCAACAATATCACAATAAGGATCAAGCGGAATTCGGCTCATTTATCTTACTCTTTGTGTCCTAGAAGTCATTATACGCAGGAAAACGTGATCAATATCAAGATAATCTATAGATATAATGCACAATCTGCTGGTATGATCTCGTTAAATATTTTTATCACTTTATTAGGAACAATTACATGCAAATAGCTAACGACAAGGTTGTAACCATTAATTACACTTTACGTAATGATGAAAAAGAAATTTTAGATAGCACACAAGAAGGTGATTTTGCCTACTTACACGGTGCCGATAACATCATTGCGGGTCTTGAAAAAGCCTTAGATGGTAAAACCATTGATGATGAATTATCTGTTAGCATTGCACCAACAGATGGTTATGGTGAACGTAACCCTGATATGTCACAAGTTGTGCCAAAAGAAATGTTTGGTGCAGAAGGTGATATTAAAGTTGGCCAACAATTCCATGCTGCGTCACCTGAAGGGCAAGAAATTGTTGTTACCGTCACTGCCATTGATGATGACAATATCACGGTTGATGGTAATCACCCTCTTGCCGGCGTCACTCTCCACTTTGAAGTTAAAGTAATTGATATCCGTGATGCCAGTGCTGAAGAATTAGAACATGGCCATGTGCATGGCGCAGATGACCACCACTAAATAATACAGTGGCTATTTTACTTCGCTAAAGATTGAATGAATATCATTATTCCATCTCTCTAATAAGACTTTAATACCTTGTTGCTGAGCTAAGCCTGCAAATTGAGTCATATTAGACGCGACCAGTAATGTTTGATTGTTCTCTGAGAAGATAACAATTTTCAAAGGCAAGTAAGGAATAAGTTGCGGTTGACTCTGTTTAACCGCTCTTATTTCACTACTCTTACCAAAGAATACAATTCGATATTTATCAGTTTTATAACCTGATTTCGTTAAACCAATATCAACACGTTGTACGCGACTAACCGTGTAACCATGTTCACCAATTGCAGTTTGCAAAGCTAACATTGCCTCAGGAAAGTTCTGGGTTGAACGATGTAAAATCAGACCTTCACTTTCACTCGCATAGCTTACGGCAGACACTAACATTAACAAAATAATAGAAACTAACTTTTTCATAATGTTGCCTCTTCAATAATGTTGGTGTAGATCGCATGCATTTCATCACAGAATTTATCCAACTCATCATTGTTATACATTGCACTTAAGTATCTTGGGTTAATTGACATAACCTGAACTTTTCCTTCATGCTCAACAACAGTGACACGACATGGCAAAAACAAACCAACTCTTGGATCAACGGCGAGTACTTTGTTCAAAGTTTCAAAATTACAAAAGTACACTATAATTTCACGATTACTTTCTGAGCCTTTTTCTACCAATCCATTTTCTATGTCTTGTACGCGTATTACCTTAAAGTTTGCCGCGACAACTGCTTCTTTAATATTCTCAACCGTTGTTTTCAAATCGCTTGGTGAGTCATACACCATAATCGGTGACTCAGTTTTAGTTACAGCTCTAATCGATGTTACTTTAACTTTCTCAAAACTGCGTACATAGGTCACAATATCGTCGATATCACTTTCTTTTAAACCCCTCTTTATGAAAGACTGCATTGGCGTTCCTTCACGACCATTCATTAGGGTTGATTTAATCATGCTGTCATTGGCGGCTAATAAAAACCCTTTATTATTAATGGCTGGAGCAATAACAGGTAACTCGCGCGGACGTGAAAAAGTAACTCCCGTACCTTGGCCTCCTTCACCATTAACACCATGACAACTACTACAATATTGACCGTAAAGTTTTTTACCCTTTTTAAGATCACCGGTTACTAGGCGATCGAGCGTGGCTGGAACATGCCCTGGTGAAAAACTACGTAAATGCCCAACAATGGCTTTAATCTGCGCATCACTGAGAAAAGGGTAAGGAGGCATTACACGGCCGGGTCGACCGTAGCGAATTGTTTTTTCCAAATAGCTATCCGGTACACTCTTAAGAAAACTCGGTAATGATATAGGAATTCCTACGCCGCCTTTGCCATCTAGTCCATGACAAGATGAACAGTTCTGTTCATAAAGTGCATGGCCATTGGGGGCTGCTTTCACCATTAATGCGAAACTAGCCAGCATAGCCATGAATAATGATTGGACTACTATTTTGGAAAATATACGATACATGAGCATGAGCTCCTCTAAGACCTATATAAGCATATACTAATATATAGTCCTACTGGTGTATAAAAGCAAGTTTATATTGATATTTAAGATCTTGCAGAAGATCTATATAGTAGCGATATGTACACGCCAAGATCATATTTAAGCTTAGTTTTACTTCTAATGCTAACAATAACAAATAGTGAAATAAAAGCAGCGACGAATCGTCACATTATAGAAAATCAGCAAATTAGAATGATTATTATCCCTCGCTCGCCGCAACAAATGGCCGCCTTCTATGAAGGACGTGAATTTCCTAGAAGTGCTATTAACGAAACGCGTAACGCTTGTTTTTTCACTATTGGTATCCAGAATAAAACCAAAGATATTCTTTGGCTCGATACGCAGCAATGGCAACTCAGTACTGAAAACAAACAAATTTCATTAATAAATAAAAGCCAATGGAAACAACATTGGAAAAAAATAAACTTACCGCAACGATTTCAATCAACCTTTCGTTGGACGCTGTTACCCCATCAATTAGATTTTCAACCCGGTGAACGTGAAGGTGGGAATATCACTATTTTAAGACAAGACATGCCTTTCAATCTTACTGCACGATTTATTACAGGTGTAAACAAACAAGGGAAAATCGTGAGTCTCAAGTTTAAATCTTTACGTTGTGCACAGGATAAGGCAGAGTGAAACGACTATTCACATTTCTATTCATTGTTTTCTTTGCATCAAGTTTGTTTGCTGACACAACGCTACCTAAGGGCATTATCAAAATTACAGCAAGAACTGCCCCATCGCTCAGTCTAGAAAATATGGATGGTGAAAAATTCACCTTAAAGAAGAACTCGTCTCATTGGAGTTTTGTACATTTCTGGGCAAGTTGGTGTGGACCCTGCCGTAAAGAAATACCCACAATACAAAAATTAATTAATGCAATGTCCAAAGACGATATCAAATTCTTTATCGTCAACACGGCTGAATCTGAAGATACGGTTTTTAGCTTTCTTGGTGGGGTTGCACCCGATATCAATACCCTGCTTGATCGTGATGGACTCGTGACTGAACAATGGCAACCTCGAGGACTCCCCTCAACCTACCTTGTTGACCCCGTAGGACAAATTCAATATGTCGTCATCGGCGGACAAGAATGGCAAAAACCGGAATATCAGGATTTTTTACGCCAATTACCTATTAATAAAGCTAAAAATCATAAATAAGTATTTACCTACTTGATTCACAGGTGCACACTCATCATTATCTATAATAGTAGTCTCTAAAAAGTGATGCACTCATGGAATCGAGAAACTGGCAACGCCGCCAGATCATGTTTGATGTTGAGGTCCGCATTTGGCATCGCGGTGGCGAAAAAGTTATTTCATGCAAAACCAATGACGTCAGCATGGGCGGTGCGTTTTTGCTCACCGATGAACTTGGCTTTCCAAAACATCGCTTACTTGAAATAAGTTTCCCGGCATTAAGTCGGCTCAAACTCAAAAACCCTATCATCATTGCACGTGCCATTCGAAAACAGGGCAAAGGGCTAGCGGTACGTTTCAGTAAAGCGGATAGAGAAACAATTCGAGCCATGCATAAAATGCTGCAATGGCGTAGTTATTATCCTATTGAAACAAAACAACGACGCTATTTAATTGCCGCGGTACCTAAAAAATTAAACTAATATTTAAGTGCTTTCTTTAAGGTCTTTTCTATTACCCTTGCCGCTGCAATAAAACCAAATGATGCTGTCACCATTGTCGAAGAACCATAAGCTAAGTTACAATCCATTGAAATACCATGAATACCTGGTTTTTCAAAACCAACCGTCCCACCTTCTTTGGGATAACGTGGTTGTTCTAACGAATAAACACATTCAATTCCAAAATAACGTTGGGTATTACGGGTATAACCATATTGCCCACGCAAAAAAGAACGGACTTTAGCTGCAAGCGGATCATTATGGGTTTTATTTAAATCACGTACTGTAATTTGTGTTGGGTCAATTAAACCACCCGCACCACCTATCGTAATAATAGGGATCTTATTCCGTTTACAATAATAAATAATGCCCGATTTAAACTTTATACTGTCGATAGCATCAATGACGTAGCTATAATTACGATCAAGATAATCAGATAAGGTATCAAGGGTTATAAAATCATCAATAATGGTTACCGTACAATCAGGATTAATGGAGATAATACGTTCCGCTAATGCTTGTGCTTTTTTCTTATCTAAATTTTCTTCTGTTGCATGCAACTGCCTATTAAAATTACTCAGCGCAATCGTATCGTAATCAATTAATGTTAATTGACCAATGCCTGTTCTTGCTAAGGCTTCAACCGCCCACGATCCAACACCGCCTAAACCAATAACACAAACATGCATTGCTTTTATATAGGTTTGTTGTTCATCACCATAAAGGCGGCGAATACCGCCGAAACGTTGTTGGTAATCTGACTCACACATGACTTAATTTAACGCCAATACATCAATCGCATTTTGAGTGGTTTGCTTGGCAATATCATTTTTTGAAATGTCTCTTAATGATGCCAACACCCCAAGTATCTCTACAAGATATTCAGGGCTATTTCGCTCACCATGATGGGATGAAACCACCATGTCGGGTGCATCTGTTTCCAGTACTATCGACTCCAGTGGCAGATTTGTTGCTAATTTATGAATACGGCGTGAATTCTCATAGGTCATGGTTCCACCAAAACCTAATTTAAATCCCATTTCAATATATCGATGTGCTTGTTGCTCACTACCGGAAAAGGCATGCACGATCCCCCCTTTGACAGGAATACGTTTTAAGGTTTTTAATACCCGATCATGTGCCTTACGCACATGCAGTATCACAGGTAAATCAGCATCTTGTGCAATATGCAGTTGTGCTTCAAATAATTTTTGTTGGCGTTTTCGATCTAATTGTTTGTCATAGTAGTCCAAGCCAATCTCACCGACTGCAACCACTTGTTGACGGTGATCATGTATCCATTTTTCTAATAATTTAACATCCTTATCTTTATGAGAAGCAATAAACATCGGATGCAAGCCCAATGCAGGATACAAGCCCTTTTGTGTTTCACATAGCATTAATAACTGTAGCCAACCTGAAGCATCTGTGGCAGGAACGATAATCTTTGTAATCCCATACTTGTGGCAACTATCTATTACCTCAACCCGATCAACACTAAATTGATCATGATCAAGGTGACAATGTGTATCAATTAATTTCATATCATTAATAAACTAAAATAAATTAAACCAGCGAACAACAACATAAAATGCTACTGCTAAAATTGTAATGACACCCCAAAATATCACCCACCATTGTTTACCGAAACGTCCCATTACAATAAAAATAATACCCACTATTAGAGTGAAAGCAACAGTTACGTCGGGCAACCCATTAGCGACTGTTGCTGGTTGATCTTGATTAAAAAATTGATCTTCTCTATATCGCATAAATGAATTTTCTTATTTTAATTTTCATTTAACAAATGTACATCACGCTGAGGAAAAGGAATGGTAATATTATGCTTTTTAAATGCTTTCCATATAGCAAGGTTAATATCAGACTTGACACTCCCAACACCTTTTTCAGGATCATCTAACCACAAACGTAGTTCAAGATTAATACCACTCTCACCAAACTCTAACATCCGTGATTGTGGCTCGGGGTCTTTTAAAACTCGAGAACTTACTTGGCACGCATCAACCATAAGCTGCATTGCCTGTTCAGGATTATCTGCGTAACTAATTTGCACTGGTATTTTAACCCGCACATGCTTATCACTATAACTCCAGTTCACCACATCGGTTGTAATTAGATTTTCATTAGGTATTAATGTTTCAACCCCATCTCTATCACGCACAACAATATAGCGCGCATGCATACCAACCACCCAACCAAAACGTTGTCCAATCGTAATCACATCACCCAGTTTTATTGAGCGGTCAAAGAGTAAAATAAAACCACTAATAAAATTACTCGCAATTCGTTGCAGACCAAAACCCAGACCAACACCCAGCGCACCGCCAAATACCGTTAAGGTTGTTAAATCGATGCCAACACTGTTTAAGGCAATTAAAATAGCCGTCGTATAAAGCAGCACTTTGCTTAACTTACTTAAACCGACTTGCATGCTAATACTAAGGTACTCAGAACGTTTGGCACGCTGTTCTATATAACGCGATATCCAACTTGCCAACACCATAAACACAGCTATCGCAAACGCCAGTTGCAATACTGATAATAGCGTTACTCTATTCTCACCCAGCGTAATTCCTAGTGCATCCATCGATGCCAACACATCCGGCAGCCAACCTAATAAATGTAGCGCCACTGCACCCCATATAAGGGTACTGATAATGCCTTCCCATGCTCGTAGTGCGGGGCTAGGTCCAAAGGCACGCCGCAGTGCATAAACAATCACCCGTATTGCCGCTAGCGATAACAGCAACGGTACGAGTAAATCGAGTAAGGGAGTAATCAACTTAAACTGAGACAATATCCCTGCCGCAATTTGTAATAAAATAGCAACGACTAATGGAAATATTACACGCACCGAACCACGCATCGCCATACGCCTAAAACCACGTTTTTCATCAATACCAATGAGGGTAACAATAAACGCCATCCAGCGTCGGTGTGCCAACCAACCAATGAGACTGGCAACAATAATAGCACCTAGCTGCCATGCTCCAATGGGTGTCAGCATGACTGCAAACCAGTCATTCAGAAATTGTTTGAAATTATCAAGCCAATCCATCTTGCTTCACTTTTTATCTTGATTCATTAAGGTTCAAGTATGCATTTTTAACTATCTGATTGCCATCTAACGTATAATAAATGCATTAAAAATGCTGGAAACGCGCATGTCAGACGAACGTATTGAATTAAATAGTGAAGAATTACGCCAAAAAATCAATCTTGAGACAGGCTCGATTGAATGGAGTGAATTAGTCCGTCATTTTGCCAAAGGGATGGTCGTAGTGATTGGTTGTGATCTAGACCTCATTGAAGTGGCTGAACGTTTTGCAGCCGACGATCAATCGCAAGTAGCAAAGTGGATAGAACAAGATAAAATCTCACGCGCCCAAGATGATGATGCAAGACGCTGGCATAAAAATAATACTGAATTTTGGTCTGTGGTCGTTGCACCCTGGGTGCTCGTTCAAGAAAAATCAGTCCATTAAGCGCTGGGTAAAAAATCGAAGTGTTTAGCTAACCCCGTTTTAATCTTACTCGCCACTTCATCTAACTTTTGCTTAGAATAATGCTTCGCTGGATGCGCTCCCCAAACGGGAGCAGGCCATGCAATATCAGTTTTATAGCGTGCAATATGATGAATATGCAACTGAGGTACAATATTTCCTAGCGTACCAATATTTATTTTATCGGCATTAAATTCTTCAGATAATAATTGCGCAACACAACTCGACTCACGTTGTAACTGTTGTTGATCTGCTTCATCTAACTGAAATATTTCACTCACGCCTTCTCGTGCGGGAACTAAAATCAACCAAGGATAATTTGCATCGTGCATCAACAATAACGTGGACAATAAAAACTGTCCCAAGACAAGTGACTCTTCTTCTAACTGAGGATGCAGTTCAATCATTAGGCAAGGTTATCATCCGCAACGTGATACTTTGGATCTTCCATCACATTTACTTCGACCAGATCACCCGCATTCGTCAGCAACAATCGGCACTCTTCGCTCAAGTGGCGTAAATGCAGCGACTTACCCAGCTTAATATAACGTTCCGCCAACGAATCAATCGCTTCAATCGCTGAGTGATCCGCTACGCGTGAATTTTGAAATTCAATAATCACATCATCAGGATCATTTTCAGGATCAAATAACTCCATAAAACTTTTTACCGAACCAAAAAACAAAGGGCCATTCAATTCGTAAACACGTGAACCTTTTTCATCGTCATAGCCTTTTACATTGATGTGACTAGCGTGCTCCCAAGCAAACGCTAAGGCGGACACAATCACACCCACGACAACAGCAACCGCTAAATCTGTAGCAACGGTAACGCCTGAGACAAGGATCAAAACGAAAGCATCGGTACGCGGAATTTTTCGAATAATCCGTAAACTCGTCCACTCAAAAGTGCCTAATACCACCATAAACATCACACCAATCAGTGCCGCCATCGGGATGATTTCAATTAAATCTGAGGCAAACAAAATAAAACTAAGTAAAAACAATGCTGCGGCAATGCCAGATAAACGCTGGTGACCACCCGAATTCACATTAATCATACTTTGACCAATCATGGCACAACCACCCATGCCACCGAACATGCCGGTCACCGTATTCGCAATACCTTGGCCAACACACTCACGGTTACCACGACCGCGTGTATTGGTCACCTCGTCAATTAAACTCAAGGTCAACAATGATTCAATCAAACCAATCGCGGCAAGAATAATCGAATAGGGCAAAATAATTTGTAATGTTTCAAAGGTAAAAGGAACAGATGGAATATGGAATGTAGGCAAACCACCTTCAATAGAGGCTAAATCACCAACCGTGGTTGTATCAATATCAAAACCAATTACAAGTAATGATACTGTAATAATGGCTGCAAGCGCCGCAGGAAATGCCATCGTCAATTTAGGCAGAAAGTGCATAATCGCCATTGTCATGGCAATAAAACCAAGCAAAATTATCATTGGCTGGCCACTCATCCATTCCTTCACCCCATCAATATTGGTGATTTGAAAATGTTGTAGCTGTGCAAGAAAAATCACAATCGCCAGTCCATTTACAAAACCTAACATCACTGGATGCGGGACAATGCGAATATATTTACCTAAGCGTAAAACACCGGCTAAAATCTGCAATAAACCTGTTAGCACCACTGCTGCAAACAAATATTCAACGCCATTCTCTGCGACAAGTGCAACCATGACCACCGCCATCGCACCGGTTGCGCCTGAAATCATACCTGGGCGACCACCAAAGATTGAGGCAAGCAACCCCACCATAAAGGCAGCATATAAACCAACTAATGGGTCAACGCCTGCGACAAATGCAAACGCAACGGCCTCCGGTACCAACGCTAAGGCAACCGTTAAACCGGAAAGAATTTCATTTTGAAAACAAGCGCGATTAGCGCAGCCAAGTTGGAACATGCAAAACCCCGAGGTTTTAGTCTGTGAAATTGTGGCGCATCATAGCATAAAGAAACCATACGCTCGGCAAGCGATCTTAACCATGAAAAAAGGGTGCTATAAGCACCCTTTTAAACGTATATCCTTGCGAAAAGGAAATGGGTTTTAACTACAACCCTTAGGACGAGGTAAACCACCCACTTTATTGGCACATTTAATCAAACCTGTAGGAAACAATGAATAAATGTATTTTTGGCTACTACGATCTGCACCAAATTTCTTTTTCATAATCTTTGTGAACAACCGTGGCTCAGCAACAACACCATTTTCAGTAAAATATTCACGCGCTGTGTTAATGATGTCCCAATGCTCATCAGTCAGTTCAGCGATTTGCTCGTTCTTAGCAATTTGATGTGCTAGTTCTTCGCTCCATTCTTCCAAGTTTAATAACCAACCCGCTTCACTGAGTTCAATTACCTTGCCATCTACTTCTGCTTGCATAACACCTTGCTCCTGAACAAATTTAAATCATAAACGTTAATCTTGAGTGATTTTATCGGATATTAACCCCTGCTGTCTATATAAGTATTCGATAATATTTCTATTATTTATTGTCATTTTTATTATTTACATATAAATCAAAAGGATAACAAATATATTGGGCAAGATTTTTTTCTTAAAATGCTCTAACATAACGCCCCCGAACCACCGATTAACCCTATAAAGAGTAAGTAGACGTGCAAGAATTTATCCCCGGACAGCGTTGGATCAGTGAAGCAGAATTGCAAATGGGCCTTGGCACCGTGCTTGAGAGTGATTTTCGTACCGTCACGCTGCTGTTTTTAGCCACCGGTGAAAGCCGCACTTATTCACGTGAATCGGCACCTCTAACACGAATGGTGTTCGCCAGTGGTGATACCATTAATAGTAAAGAAGGTTGGCAACTAATTGTCAGTTCAATCGAAGAAGTCGATGGCTTGCTTAACTATCATGGCAAACGTCTCGATACTGGCGACACGGAAACACTAAAAGAAACCAACCTCGATAACTTTATTCAATTAAACCGCCCTGCTGAACGCCTCTTTAGTGGCCAAATTGATAAAGAGAAATGGTTCAAACTTCGTTATGCCACCTTACAACACGTTAACCGTCTTGCCCATTCTGACTTGCGTGGTCTCACCGGTTGTCGCACCAGTTTAATTCCACACCAAATGTATATTGCTCACGAAGTAGCAAACCGTTTTGCACCGCGTGTATTACTAGCAGATGAAGTCGGTCTTGGTAAAACTATTGAGGCTGGCTTAATCCTGCATCACCAACTTCTTACTGAACGTGCCAACCGCGTTTTAATTATTGTACCCGAAACATTGGTTCATCAGTGGCTAGTCGAAATGCTACGCCGCTTTAATTTAGCTTTTAGTGTTTTTGATGAACAACGCTGTTTGGACATGGAAGAAAATTTAACCGATGAAGAAAAACTTGATCCGGAAAATAATCCATTCCAAACAGAACAACTCATTCTCTGTAGTCTTGATTTTCTTAGCACCAATCCACAACGCTTCAAACAAGCCTACATGGGTGACTGGGATCTATTGGTAGTGGACGAAGCTCATCATCTCGAATGGAATCAACAACAAGCCAGTCTCGAATATGAACTCATTGAATTATTAGCAACTGAAACACCGGGGGTATTATTACTCACTGCCACACCTGAACAATTAGGCAAGGCGAGCCACTATGCGCGTTTACGTTTACTTGATCCTGAGCGTTTCCCTAGTTATGAGAGTTTCATCAAAGAAGAAGATGACTACCAACCTATTGCAGATGCCGTAGAAACATTGCTTAATGAACAAACTTTATCTGATTCACAACAAAAAAATCTACATGCACATTTTGATAAGCAAGGACAAACACTCGATTTAGAAGCTGCCAACAATCCTGAAACACGACACGACTGGATTGAACGTATGCTAGACCAACATGGTACTGGGCGAGTCTTACTTCGCAACACACGGAATGCGGTGAAAGGTTTCCCCTCGCGTCACGTCAATGCCTACCCACTTGATGTGCCAGAAAATTATCTTTCTCAATCTGCTGACATTCCATTGCAGCTTTGCCCAGAGCTTGCCTACCAGGGGGCTGATGCCTGGACGGCCATTGACCCGCGTATAGATTGGCTACGCCAACAATTAAAAGTAATTGGTAACGATAAAGTACTCTTAATTACTGCAAGTGCTGATACGGCAATGGATATTGCAGAAGTCCTGCGCGTTAAGTCAGGCATCCATGCCGGTGTTTTTCATGAACACATGTCGATTATCGAACGCGACCGTGGCGCAGCGTTTTTCGCTGATATGGAATTTGGCTGCCAGTTACTGATTTGTTCTGAGATTGGCAGTGAAGGTCGTAATTTCCAATTCGCACATCACTTGGTCTTATTTGATTTACCACTTAATCCTGATTTGCTTGAACAACGTATTGGTCGACTCGATCGCATTGGACAGGCTGAAAATATTCAGATTCATGTTCCTTATATAGAAGGGACTGCTCAAGAAACAATGTTCAAGTGGTACCACGAAGGTCTAGGCGCTTTCGAGCACACCTGCCCCGCTGGGCATAATGTGTTTGTTCAGGTTGAAGATGACCTCTGTGATGTACTCGCCGCGCCCAATTCAAACATTAATGAATTAATTGCTAAAACAGCTCGACTCCATAATGAATTAAATGAAGCATTGCATAACGGCCGCGACCGCCTGCTTGAATATAATTCTTGTCGTCCAGCCATTGCGAATGACCTTTACCAACGTGCACTGCAACAAGATGACACAGCTGAACTCCTTGATTATCTTGAAACCGTCTATGACTGTTTTGGTGTTGATAGTGAAGTACATGGTGAAAAGAGTTTTGTCATTCATCCTGGTGAGCATATCCAAAGTGATGGCCTGCCGGGTCTACGTGAAGAAGGCATGACTTACACCTGTGATCGAGATACCGCCTTATCTAATGAAGACATGCAATTCTTTAGCTGGGAACACCCTCTTGTTACCGGTGCCCTCGATCGTGTACTTGCCAACGAGCAGGGCAATACATCGGTGACATCATTGCGCTATCGCGGAGGTAAAGCAGGAACCTTACTCATGGAATGTTTATACACATTAGAATCTGCCTCTAGCCAAACACTGCAAGCAAGTCGCTACCTGCCACCCACGACTATTCGAGTTGTGATTGATCAACAAGGCAATGCCAGTCAACCAGACATTCCACATCACTTCATTAATAAGTACAGCGAACGCGTTAAAGCTAAGACTGCCAATCAAATTGTGCGTGCTTATAAAGATGTGATGAAAAACATGCTTGATGCCAGTAAGAAAATTGCTGAACAACAAGCACCCGCGATATTAACTAACGCCCATGATAAAACACGACAACTTTTAGCCAAAGAAATTGAACGCCTACAATCACTTCAACAAGTGAACCCCAATGTACGTGATGAGGAGATTCAATTCTTCAAAGATCAGTGGCAGGCACTCAATGACATACTCGACAATGCCGCATTGCGTCTTGATGCTCTGCGAGTAATTGTTGTTACCTAAAATCCGCTTACTTTATTAGAAAACTGACTATATTTTGATCAAATTTGTATCAGAATTAGTCATTATTTGCTCAAAGTAACCATATACAAAACGAGGGTTACTCTTCTTTTAAAAACCTAACCATCTGATATTGTTATTATTATTAAATATGGATTGTTTTTTATTTCTCCCCTTCAAACAATTATTAGGCTTTTCTAATATTACTTGTTGCTAATATTAGAAAAGTCTAATACCATATCCCTACGTTGTTACTACGCCAACGAAAAATTTAATTAAACGAAATACAAATTGAACTAATAAAACATAACTTTTGAAGAGGGAATGCAAAATGAATATCAAAACTATTTTAGTTGCTGCAACAATCGCTGCTTTACCAATGGCTTCAGCTCAAGCTTGGTGGGGACCATTCAACAACTCTGGTAACGGTTGGGGTAACGGTGCTGGTAATGGCGACATGTCTTTCAGCATGAACGCAAATGCTCGCGGTAACGCACAAGGTCAAAATGCTTACAACAACGGCTACGCACCATACGGTTACGCTCCTTACGGCGCACCCGTTGCTCAAACAGCTCCTGTAGCACCGACTGCTGCTAAAACAGCGACTCCTGCTCAAACAGCTCCAGCACAAGTTGCACCAGTAGCTAACGCTCCTTACGGTTACGCGCCATACGGCAACCAGTACCGCAACAACGGTAACTTCTTTGGTAACGGCGACGGCAACATGTCTTTCAACATGAACACAAGCATGCGCGGTCAAGGTCGTGGTAATGCTCAAGGTTACAACAACTACCACAACGGTTACGCTCCTTATGGTTACGCGCCATACGGTTACGCTCCAGTAGCTGCTGCACCTGCACCACAGGCTG
>CAZIWG010000014.1:24578-28820 GCA_964542925.1 uncultured Granulosicoccaceae bacterium
GGTTACGCGCCATACGGTTACGCTCCAGTAGCTGCTGCACCTGCACCACAGGCTGCTAAATAATTTACTGCCCGCAGTAAAATAAAAGCCCGGTGTTTCGGCACCGGGCTTTTTTATTGGGTATAATTCTATACTCAAGAATATTTTTAGTTGGAACTTATGAATCAGAAATGCGACATCACTTGCACAGCCAAAACGCTTAAAGCCATTTCGCATCCGCTACGGCTTAAGATTTTGTGTTGCCTGTACGAGAATGAGTTGTCTGTAAAAGAGATTCTGGAAAAATCTGGTTCATCACAAAGCAATGTGTCACAACATCTCAATTACATGCGCGAAAAGAATCTGCTTCTATCACGCCGAGATGCTAACCGCGTTTACTATCGTATTGCGAAAATCGAGTTGATCGAAATCATTAAAATGATGCAGGTACTTTACTGCCCAAATGACAAGGCCGCCTAGTTAGCAATACCTTTGCTCTGTAAGTACTCTTCATAACTACCATGGAAATCAACCATACCTTCATTTTCCATATCAATCACTCGTGTAGCCAGTGATGAAACAAACTCACGATCATGGCTAACAAAAATCAGTGTGCCTTCGTACTTTTCAAGCGCCATATTCAACGATTCAATCGATTCCATATCAAGGTGATTAGTCGGCTCATCCATTAACAATACATTTTGATGTAGCTGCATTAGCTTACCGAACAACATACGGCCTTGCTCACCACCGGATATCACCTTCACCGATTTAAGCACTTCATCCTTTGAAAATAGGAGTTTTCCTAAGGTGCCACGAATGGTTTGTTCGTCTTCACCTTTTTGTTGCCATTGGCTCATCCAATCGAACAAGCTGATGTCTTTTTCAAAATCGTGCGAATGATCTTGTGCAAAATGCCCAACATCCGCATTTTCAGACCATTTAACATTACCGCTATCCGGTTCAATTTCACCGGCCAACGTTCTTAATAAGGTGGTTTTACCGATACCATTCGGGCCGATAATTGCAATACGTTCGCCCGCTTCAACCATCAGGTTCATGTCTTCAAATAGCTTTTTGTCATCGTACGCTTTCGACAAACTTTGTACTTCTACTGCCAAACGGTGCAATTTCTTCTCTTGGTCAAAATGAATATATGGATTGACGCGGCTCGATGGTTTGACATGATCCAATTGAATCTTATCGATTTGCTTAGCACGCGATGTAGCCTGACGCGCTTTCGACGCATTCGCAGAGAAACGAGCCACAAATTGTTGTAACTCGGCAATTTGTGCCTTTTTCTTGGCATTGTTTGCCAGCATACGTTCGCGCACCTGCGTAGAAGCCAGCATGTACTGATCGTAGTTACCAGGATACACACGCAGCTCACCGTAATCTAAATCAGCCATGTGTGTACACACGCTGTTTAAGAAGTGACGATCATGCGAAATAATGATCATGGTACTGTTACGTTCGTTCAGTACATTTTCCAGCCAGCGAATAGTATTGATATCCAAGTTATTGGTCGGTTCGTCGAGCAGCATGATATCCGGGTCGGCAAACAGAGCTTGCGCTAACAATACGCGTAGTTTCCAACCTGGCGCGACTTCACTCATAGGCCCTGAGTGTTGTTCTAAGGGAATTTCTAAACCTAACAACAATTCACCGGCGCGCGATTCCGCGGTGTATCCATCTAGCTCGGCAAATGTGACTTCAAGCTCAGCGACTTTCATACCATCGTCTTCGCTCATTTCAGGGAGGCCATAAATGCGGTCACGCTCCTGCTTCACTTCCCATAACTCAGCATTGCCCATAATCACCGTATCAATCACCGAGAACGCTTCAAAGGCAAATTGATCTTGTCCTAATTTACCAAGACGTTCATCGGGATCCAGCATTACCGTACCCGAGGTTGGCTCAAGATCGCCACCGAGGATTTTCATCAAAGTAGACTTACCGCAGCCGTTGGCGCCAATCAATCCATAGCGGTTGCCTTCGCCAAATTTAACGGAGATATTTTCAAATAAGGGCTTCGCCCCAAATTGCATGGTGATGTTGGCTGTTGAGATCAAGGTTCACTTCCAAGGTTAGTCATTAACAGGATATAACGGCGCGCATTATCACATAAAAAGCCGCCATTGATCGACTATATCAGCAGATTAATCGCTTTGATTAATACGCCCACGCAAATTTTTCAACCTGCTACGCTGTTGCTTGCCTTCAAGACGTTTTTTTACCGAACTTTTTGTTGGGCGAGTAGCTTTTCTGGGCTTTTGGCGCGTCAAGACCTTATCCAATAGCGACTTAAGCCGCTGTTGCGCTTCCTGACGATTTTTATCCTGACTCCGGTGCGTCTGTGCCTTAATCACAATCACGCCTTGTCGGCTAATACGTTGGTCGGGGTAACTCAAGATGAGCTGCTTGGATTCAGCAGGCAAGCTGGAGTGCTTCACATCAAAACGCAATTGAACTGCCGAGGAAGTTTTATTCACATGCTGCCCACCCGCCCCCTGCGCACGAATGGCACTGAAGACAATCTCATGTGTCGGAATAAGCAATGTGTTAGCTAAGCGAATCATTTTTACTCTGATTTAATTTATACTGTCTCGGCTGCAAAGACAGTTGAATATAACAAGGATACACATTATGCGAATCGGTACCCCACTTTCTCCCTCTGCCACCAAAGTCATGTTACTGGGCAGTGGCGAGCTCGGAAAAGAAATCATTATCGCCCTACAACGCCTCGGTGTCGAAGTTATTGCGGTGGATCGTTATGCCAATGCACCGGGGCATCAAGTTGCCCACCGTGCTCACGTCATTGATATGACCGATGCCAAAGCGCTACGTTCATTGGTTGAAGCTGAAAAACCAGATCTTATTATTCCTGAAATTGAAGCAATTGCGACCGATGAACTGGCGCGTATCGAACAAGACGGTCTTGCTGAAGTGATTCCCACGGCACGCGCCACTCAACTGACCATGAACCGTGAAGGTATTCGCCGACTCGCTGCTGAGGCTTTAGCGCTACCGACTTCAAGCTACGCCTTTGCCGAGTCGTTTGAAGAACTACAACAAGCCGTTAGCGATATTGGAATGCCTTGCATCGTAAAACCGGTAATGTCTTCATCAGGCAAGGGACAATCGACGATCAAGTGCGACAACGATATCCAAACCGCTTGGGACGTCGCCATGAGCGGCGGCAGAGTAAAACAGACGCGTATCATTATTGAGAAAATGATTGATTTTGATTACGAAATCACTTTACTCACCGTGCGTTCCGAAAAGGCTAACGGTGAGATCGAAACTTCATTCTGTGAACCTATCGGCCACATTCAACAAAATGGTGACTACGTTGAAAGCTGGCAACCCCAATCCATGAACGATACAGCCCTTAAACGTGCACAAGAGATGGCGGCAGCCGTCACAGACAGCTTGGGTGGTCGTGGTTTATTTGGTGTTGAATTGTTTATTAAAGGCGAACAGGTCTGGTTTAGCGAAGTTAGCCCCCGCCCACACGATACCGGTATGGTCACCATGATTACCCAAAACCAAAATGAATTTGAATTACATGCCCGTGCAGTACTTGGCTTGCCCGTTTCCACGGCGTTACGCTGTGCGGGTGCCAGTGCGGTGATCTATGGAACCATGAATGAACAAGGTATCGCCTTCGACAATATTGAAAAAGCCCTCGCCTTGCCACAAACAGATTTACGCTTATTTGGTAAACCGGAAGCCTTTGAGCGCCGGCGTATGGGCGTGGCACTGAGTTATGCCAATGATACAGACACCGCGCGTCAGCAAGCCAAGCAGTGCGCAAGTTTGGTTACCCCGATTAAAGATTAATTTATTAAAGAGAGAGAAACACATGTTTGAAACAAATGAATACTTTGATGGCAAGGTGAAATCCATTGCCTTTAAAACAGATACCCTTCCTGCCACGGTGGGCGTGATGGCTGCAGGCGAGTATGTTTTTAATACTGCTGAGAAAGAAAAAATGACCGTGGTCAGTGGTGCTTTAACAATTCAGTTGTCTGATGATGCCCCTGAGGTTACTTATCAGACAGGTGATTCATTTGATGTGGCGGCGAATAGTTCGTTTAATGTGAGGGTGGATGTTGATACGGCTTATTTGTGTGTTTATGGGTAAAGAAGCGTCATTGCATGGATGAGGAACCGTCATTGCATGGGTGAGGAACCGCCATTGCATGGGTGAGGAACCGTCATTGCATTGGTGAGGAACCGTCATTGCGAACGCATGTGAAG
>CAZIWG010000014.1:28920-33285 GCA_964542925.1 uncultured Granulosicoccaceae bacterium
GGTGAGGAACCGTCATTGCATTGGTGAGGAACCGTCATTGCGAACGCATGTGAAGCAATCTTAAAAATTTATCGACTAAGATAGAGATTGCTTCGTCGTTTCACTCCTCGCAATGACACAATTTCTTAAATTTCTACAAAAAAAAAGCCCCGCCAAATTGGCGGGGCTTTTTATACAACAACTTAAAATGAATTAAGCTACTGTGACGTTCTTAGCTTGTGGGCCTTTAGGACCACTTTCTACTTCGTAGTTCACTGCTTGATCTTCAGCCAGTGTACGAAAACCTTCTGAGTTGATTGCAGAGAAGTGAACGAATACGTCAGCACTACCGTCTGAAGGGGCGATAAAACCAAAACCCTTAGACTCGTTAAACCATTTTACTGTTCCTGTTGCCATGATATGCACCTTAAAAATTAAAAAAAAACTTATTGCATTTCATAACGGGCAACTTAGAAATAACCAAAAGTAACGACCGAGTAGTCCTGAATCCATGCAATGCTCTAAACTTTATAATCTTCACAGACTATAAATAACCGACTAATTTTGTCGAGTCCGAGCGATTATCACTAATAATCTTGACAAATACAAGCCCCACAGCCCACGTGGGATTTCATTTCTCCCTAATAAGGCAAAATCCCCCCTTCCATGCAAGATTATGATTATTAAAGCAGAATCAGTTTTATGCTGTTATTCGCCCTCTTTAAAGCAATCTCTCGCCTTTCACGGACACCCGAAACTACTATCTACGAATAGATATAAAGCACTGCCATAGACAGTAACCCCTATAAAATCAATACCTTATTATTTATAATAAAGTCCTAATATTCTCTAAAGCTATCGCCTCTTGAGCCGATAAACTCCTTAATAGAGTAGATTCATACAGCAACGAGCAGAATATTTTGTTAACGCAGACTCAACCGGGATTCTTTTCTCTTGGCATCCGCCAGAAGGTTGGTGTTGTCTTAGTTTCGATACTCCTGATTTCTCTAGGGTTAAGCGGCTGGCACAGTTTACGTCAACAAGAAGCCCGTGTGCTTGAAGAAACAAAGATCCGCGGCAATGATTTATGTCGGTTTACTGCTCAATCTGTTGCTTACAGCATTGTGGGTTACGATTACCATTCAATCCAATTGCTACTCGATGAACTCGTAAAATCTCAAGATATCAACTATGCCAAGGTGACAAATAGTAAAGGAAATGTCATGGCGAAAGCCGGCCACCTTTCTACGCAAAATGTCACTTGGACCTACTTTGAGGAAAATGTCATTTTTGATGAAACCGTTGTCGGAAAATTAAGTCTTCAACTCGATAATAGCAAAATTGTTAAACGTTTTACTGAGCAGAGAAACGAATTAATACAACGAGAAATATTACTCGTGCTTCTAATGGCGATCAGTGTTTATTTTGCTTTATCATATTTTATTATCCGTCCAATTATTCGTACCTCATCTAAATTAAGAGACAATGCAAATGAAGGTGGACTTCGAAATGTTACTCTAGATTGCAAAGAAAATGATGAACTTGGTTATCTATTCTCACATTTTAACGCAATACAAGAACGCCTTAGCGAAACGACCGACCTATTAAAATCAAAAGTAGAACTGGCAAACAAAGAAGTCCAAGAAAAAAATACTCGTTTACAGAAACAATCAAACGAATTAAAGGACGTTAATAAGAAATTAAAATATCTCAGTATTACTGATGCGCTAACCGAGCTTTTTAATCGTCGCCATTTCGATATTTTGTTACGAAAAGAAATATCCTATGCTCAACGTCATCAGAAAAAAGTCAGTCTTATTATTTTTGATCTTGACCACTTTAAATCTATTAATGATAAATATGGACATAGTGTTGGCGATGCAGTGCTTTTCTCTGTTGCAAAAACAATCGAATCAAATATACGTGAATCAGATATTTGCTGTCGTATCGGCGGGGAAGAATTTGCCATTATCTGTCGAGAAACAGACATGCATGAAATTCGTATTATTTCTGAAAACCTTCGTGGCAAACTTGAAATAACACCTATCTGTAGCGGACAGCATGAAATTTCCATCACCGCAAGTTTTGGCATGATGACCTTTTCATATTTATCCGGTCAATCTGTTTCCTCTGACGATATTTACCATTGTGCAGACATGGCTATGTATCACAGCAAACAACAAGGTCGAAATCGAACTTCTCACTATGCAGATATTACTGTCAATATTCAACGACCTAAATCCAGGCAATTAAGGTAAATACAATGTTTAAAATCACTCATAAATTTTCATTCCTTAGGCTCTTGCTGATTTTTTCTTTCAGCATGCCTTTTTATGCCACTGCAACTGATCTGAAGTTTGGTTCCGTCGCCATGGATATACCTGCTGTAATGCATCGTAAGCTAACACCACTGACAGAATATTTAAGTCAATCAATTGGACAAACCGTTTCATTACAGTTATCGCCCAATATGGCATCAGCGATCAATGAAGTAGCATCGAATAGTGTTGACCTTGCGTATTTAACCCCCGTGGCTTACATCAAAGCACATAAAAAAGGTAAGGCCGATATTCTGGTTAAAACGGTGACCAATAATAAAGCCTCTTTCCAGCTCATGATTGTTGTACGTAAAAACAGCCCCATAAAAACCATTGCCGATCTAGAAGGTGCTGAATTCGCCTTTGGTGATAAGGCAGCATTATTGCAACGTGCTGTTGTTGTCGGTGCGGGTATTCCGCTAAAGAAGTTAGGTAGTTATAAATTTATTGGTCACTATGACAATATTGCTCGTGGTGTTGAAGTGGGTGATTTCGATGCAGGGATTCTGAAAGACACTAAAGCCTTTAAGTGGGAATCAAAAGGCTTACGTATCCTTTATAGTTCCCCTGCGCTACCTCCTTATAACATTACTGTAAGCAGCAAACTCAACAAAGCAACACGTGAAAAACTAAGAAATGCATTCCTTGCATTAGATGATAGCAATCCTCGTCATCGGGCTATCATTAAAGCACTAAGTAAAAAATATAATGGTTTTGCTGAGGCAAGAAATGCCGACTATGATGTGGTAAGAACGCTAATTAAACCGTTCAATAAACCTTAGGCATTCAAACCGGCAACATAACCCGATGACCATGCCCATTGAAAATTATAACCGCCAAGGTGACCAGTAACATCAATCACCTCGCCGATGAAATAAAGATTAGGGCGAGTTTTACTTTCCATTGTTTGCGATGAAAGATCATTGGTGTCAACGCCACCTAAAGTCACTTCTGCGGTTCGATAGCCTTCTGTGGCTGAAGGCTTTATTTGCCAATGTGAAAATTTATCGGCTATTTCTTGCAGTCTTGCATCAGGTGTTTCTGCTAATGAGGTTTGTTTTTCTTTTTGCCACCACATAGCTTCACATTCACTCACCAGCTTTTTTGAAAGTAATTTTGACAATACAGTTCGTAATAAACTTTTGCCATTATTCGCTTTCTCACCCATCAAGATGTTAGCCACATCCCTGCCCGGTAAAAGGTCAATCGTGACTATGTCACCCGGATGCCAGTAATTTGAAACTTGTAATACTGCGGGTCCACTAAGCCCCCGATGCGTAAACAATAGTTCCTCATTAAAACTCTGCTGCTGACAACTAATATCCACATGAATCGCCAACCCTGACAACCGAGATGTCATTTCTTTCAATACACCTGATAAAGTAAACGGAACCAGCCCTGCTCTGTGTTCAAGCACATTCATACCATATTGCTTTGCTAACTCGTAACCAAAGCCAGAGCCACCTAAGGTTGGAATAGACAGCCCACCCGAGGCAACCACTAATGATTCACAATGATATTTACCCAAACTGGTTTCTAGCTTGAAACCATGATCACATTCCACCGACTCTATTTCACAGCGTGTTTTTATTTCAACACCGGCTTGTTTCGCCTCGTCCAGTAACATCGCCAAAATTTGCTTTGAGGAATCATTACAAAACAACTGACCCTTATGGATTTCTTCACCGGCATTATCAAGATGGGATTTCTCGTTATATTCAATCCCGTGCTTATTCACCAACCCAATAAAATCCCACTGCGTATAACGCGATAAAGCTGACTTACAAAAATGTGGGTTGGTTGATAAATAATTTTCTGGCTCTGCATACATATTTGTGAAATTACAGCGACCGCCGCCGGACATGAGTATTTTCTTACCAACCTTGTTGGATTTCTCCAGCATCAAGACCTTGCGACCACGCTGCCCTGCCGTTATGGCGCACATCAAGCCGGCAGCACCAGCACCAATAATAATGACATCTACATGATTGGAGTCTGACATAAGCCTTATTACAGTGGTTGCAACCAGCCAGGCATGCTATGCCATGCTTGCTTTAGTTGTGACTCA
>CAZIWG010000014.1:33385-36370 GCA_964542925.1 uncultured Granulosicoccaceae bacterium
CGATTCGAAATTTTTACACTGTAATTTGTCATTCAGGCACGTGAAATGAATTTACCCGTACTGGTATGTACTTTTACCACCTCACCAATTTCAATGTATTCCGGCACCTGAACTTCAAGCCCAGTGGTCAGGGTTGCAGGTTTAGTTCGCCCTGCTGCCGTTGAACCTTTAATACTTGGCGAGGTATCAGTTACCGTCATTACCACGGTTGCAGGCAATTCTATGCCAATGATCTGACCGTCCATCAACAATGCCGTAATGCCTTCCAGCCCTTCTGTAATGTATTCGCGCTGGCCATCTAACTCAGCTTCAGAAAGGTTGTGCTGACTATAATCTTCACTGTCCATGAAAATCATCATGTCACCATCTGTATAAGAATATTGCACCTGCGTACGCACACAATCAGCATCCTTAAGCATGTCGTCTGCCTTGTAGGACTCATCCAGCTTCTGGCGTGTTTGCAGATTATTAAAACGGATCTTATACAACGTCTGTGCACCTCGTGATGAAGGACTTTTACACTCCACCTGCTTAACCGCATGCGGCATACCATTAATTTCGAGGATCATGCCACGTTTGAGTTCACTTGCCTTTGGCACGGTTTTCTCCTAATTCTTTAATTTTTATCTGTGGCTAGTATACCTTGGCTTACTCAAATTTCGTAAAATTTCCTCGAGAAACAAGCATTTGGCTTACTAGGGAAAAGCTTGCTAAAAACTTATATAATAGCGCTCGATTAAATGATTGAAATAACGGTAAAAACAAAATGAAGTGGTTAATTCGTACTTTCTTTAAAACACTGCGTGCCATTATTGGCCCTATCATGTTGCTTGGTGATTGGATTACAACGCCTCGCGGCATTAAACGAGACGATGATGAGCAGAAACAAATTGATGCCATCACCGCCAATATGACCCTTTACCAGTTCAAAACCTGCCCGTTTTGCATCAAAGTTCGTCGCTCAATTAAGCGTCAATCGCTGAATATCGAACTACTGGATGCCCAGCATAATCAGGAACACCGTGACCAACTCATGCAGGGTGGCGGTAAGATTAAGGTTCCTTGCTTAAAAGTGATTGATGAAAAAGGCAATACCAACTGGCTTTACGAATCAAACCAGATCATCGATTACTTACAGGACAAAGCCGCTTAAACGTGGAAGCCCTTGGCTCCGACCCCAAAGTACTACTCAAACTAGCTGCCTACCGCATGCCTTTTGGCAAATACGCCAACCGGCTACTTATTGATCTCCCCGAACCCTATGTCATCTGGTTTGCCAACAAAGGCTTTCCTGCCGGTGAACTGGGTGAAATGCTTAAAATTGTCCATGAAATCAAGGTCAACGGTCTTGAATACCTGTTCAAACCACTGCGAGCTGATAAATAAGCATCCCCAAGACCTGTATTTCAAGGTAAAATACCTGACTTATTTACTCATGAATAGACCGTATGTCAGCCTTAAAGAATTTAAAATTTAATAATAGTTATTCCCGCCTACCCGACGAGTTTTTTGATTCAGTAGCGCCTCAACCGCTTCGCGGTGCGCACCTAGCCAGCCTCAACCAAGATTTGGTGCGCTTACTCGAACTCGAAGACATTGATTTTTCGAACCCAGAGCAGCTCGCGGCATTTTCAGGGCACACCCTATTACCAACGATGCAACCCATCGCCCAATGCTACGCAGGTCATCAATTCGGGCAATTCGTACCTCGACTCGGTGACGGCCGCGCCATCATGCTCGGCGAACTGGAAACTCAGCAGAATGGTAAATGGGATATTCAAATCAAAGGCAGCGGCCCCACACTTTATTCACGTGGCTCCGATGGCCGTGCCGTATTACGCTCAAGCATTCGCGAATACCTCTGCGGTGAAGCCATGCACAACCTCGGCATTCCCAGCAGTCGCGCACTTTGCCTTATTGCCAGCGACGAAGAAGTCTACCGCGAACAAATCGAACCCGGCGCCATGCTACTACGTGTTTCACCTTCGCATGTCCGCTTCGGCAGCTTTGAATATTTTTATTACAACAACCAATTCGAACATATTAAAACGCTGGCTGACTATGTCATCGAAGCTAACTACCCCGAACTAAAAGACGCCGACAATCCCTATGTCACCCTACTCGCGGAAGCCATTCAACGCACCGCAAAAATGATTGCCGGTTGGCAAAGCGTTGGTTTCTCACATGGCGTTATGAATACCGACAATATGTCGATTTTGGGACTAACCATTGATTATGGTCCCTATGGATTTTTAGATGCCTACGATCCTGGTTTCGTCTGTAACCACTCCGACCATCAAGGTCGCTACGCCTTTGACCAACAACCTAATATTGGTTTGTTTAACGTCACTTGCCTCGCACAAGCACTATTACCTTTGTTTGATGACGATGGCACTAAGGCCGCGGATATTGCCCGAACTGAGTTAGAGAAATACCAACTTGCCTTCGTCGATGAATTTTCAAAACAGATGCGAGGTAAACTTGGGTTCAGCATGCAACGTGAAGAAGACCAACCCATCACGCAACAATTGTTAGATTTAATGGCAGAAGACAAAGTTGATTACACGATTTTATTCCGTCAGCTTAGCCAATTCTCAACCCTTGAGCCTCAATACAACCAACCACTACGCGATCAATTTATTCAGCGTGATACCTTTGATGAATGGGCTGAGCAATATACAGCGCGACTCAAACACGAACTGACCTCAGATTCAGAACGTGCTACCGCAATGAATAAAGTGAACCCTAAATATATTCTTCGCAACTACATGGCAGAAGACGCCATCCGTAAAGCGGAAGATGATAAAGATTATTCTGAGATTGATTGTTTGCTTGAACTACTACGCAAGCCATTTGATGAACAACCTGAGAATAATCACTATGCCGACTTACCACCTGATTGGGCACAACGTATTTCGGTGAGTTGTTCTTCGTAATAGAATTATTTTCTTGACAGGATTGACAGGATTGACAGGATTGACAGGA